>DPMS01000846.1 GCA_003541285.1 Actinomycetota bacterium | reverse complement strand
GCATGAGCGCTCCCACGGTGAGTTTCGAGCCAACTGCGCCTGCTGCCCGCCGCGGGAAGCGCGGGCATGCGCCTGCCCGGCCGCAGGCACCGCGGCCCCGCCCGGTGCTGGCCAGGGCCACCCTGGTGGTGGCCGGGGCTGGGCTGGGCGCGGTTACCGCGCTGACCATCACCGACGAGACGGCGAGCCAGTTCAGTGCTCCTGGTGGTGCCACCACCTTCGCCGGCAGCCTCACCGGGATGATCGGCACCTACCTGGCCCTGATGATGGTGCTGCTGGTCAGCCGCATCCCGGTCATCGAGCATGTGCTCGGCCAGGACCGGCTGGTGCGCTGGCACCGGCGGCTCGCCCCGTGGCCGATCAGCCTGCTGGTCGCGCACGCGGTGTTCATCACCGTCGGCTATGCCCAGGCGGCGCGAGCCGGCCTCGGCCACCAGATCGCCACGCTGCTCAGCAGCTACCCGGACGTCCTCATCGCCACCATCGGGCTTGGCCTGATGTGCCTGATCGGCGTCATCTCCATCCGGGCCGTCCGCAACCGGCTGCGCCGCGAGACATGGTGGATGGTGCACCTGTACATGTACCTGGCCCTGGCGCTTTCTTTCGCGCACGTCATCGTGCTCGGGCCATCCTTCGTGGGGCACCCGCTCACCCGGCTGGTGTGGTCGCTGGCCTGGGCGGGCACCGCCGGCCTGGTACTGGCCTACCGGTTCGGCCTGCCGGTCGTGCGCAGCCTGCGCCATCGCCTGGTGGTGGCCGAGGTGCGGCCGGAGGGGCCCGGTGTGGTGTCGGTGATCTGCTCCGGGCGGCACCTGGACAAGCTGGCGGTCGCCGGCGGCCAGTTCCTCTCGTGGCGATTCCTCACCCGTGGCCTGTGGTGGCAGTCCCATCCCTACTCGCTGTCCGCGCTGCCGCAGCCGCCCTACGTGCGGCTGACGGTCAAGGCGGTGGGCGACCACTCGGCCTCGCTGGCCCGGCTCCGTCCCGGCGCCAGGGTCATGGTGGAAGGGCCGTACGGAGCGTTCACGCGGCACGCGCAGGTGCGCCCCAAGGCTTTGCTGGTGGCCGCAGGGATCGGCGTCACCGCGCTGCGGTCGCTGCTGGAAGACCTGCCGCGTAACTCCGCGCCGGTCGTCGTGCTGCGGGCAAGCCGCCCCGAGGATCTGGTGCTCCGCAAGGAGGTCACCGAACTGGTCAGGCATCGCCGCGGGCAGCTGCACGAACTGGTGGGAAGCCGCGAGCGGGTCATCATCAGTGACGTGTCGCTGCCCAGGCTCGTCCCCGATCTTCACCAGCGTGACATCTTCGTATGCGGGCCGGAGGGGTTCGTGACCAGCATCGTCGAGGTCGTTAAGGCCCTGGGAGTGCCGGACGAAGCCATCCACCACGAAGCGTTCGCCCTCTGACCATCGGGAGCACAATCATGAAGCGGGCACCGTGGTATCTGGTGGCCGGCGCCGTCGCCGGGTTCGCCGGCGTCATCGGCATGAACAGCCGGCCGGCCGCCTCCAGCGCGCTGGCCCAGCCGAAGGGCACGGGCAGCGGCGCCCAGGGCACGCAGTCAGCGAAGACGGGCACACAGGCGGGCGGCGGAACCACGCAAGGTGGCAGCCAGGCTGGCCCGGCAGCCGCGACCGGCCCGGCCCGGACCGCTACCGGCGCGATGGAGCAGTACGGCTACGGTGAGCTGTCCGTCAAGGTCACCGTGCATGGAAGCCGGATCATCGCAGTCACCGTTCCCACCCTCCGGACCGCGGAGCAGTATTCGCAGCAGCTCGCTGCGCAGGTGGTCCCGATGCTCAAGTCGCAGGTGCTGGCCGTCGACAGCGCCAGGATCAACGGCGTCAGCGGAGCGACGTACACCAGCGAGGCCTATGCGTACTCGCTCCAGTCCGCCTTGGATAAGCTGCACATTAAGTGATCAGGCAGGAACGGAATGCGCTGGGCGATCCTGGGCGGGACCGCCCCTTCCTGCTGACCCACGCCGAGACGGCGATGGGGACTGTCTTCTCACTCACGCTGGTGCCGGGCGGACTGCCAGAGCCACGGGTGCGGTCCGCGCTCGGCGCCGCCTGCGCCACCCTGCATCATGCCGACGCCATCTTCAGCACCTGGGACCGGCAGAGCCCGGTGAGCAGGCTGCGGCGCGGGGAGGCCGACCTGAGCCAGTTGCCGGTCGAGGTGGCTGAGGTGCTCCAGCAGTGCCAGGCGGCGAGGCAGATTTCCGGTGGCTGGTTCGACCCGTGGGCGATGCCCGGCGGCGTCGATCCGACCGGGCTGGTCAAAGGGTGGGCGGTCGACCGGGGGCTGGCTGTCCTGCGGCAGGCCGGCCTGGCCGGTGCCATCGTCAACGGGGGCGGTGACCTGGCCGCGTTCGGGTCGCCAGGACCCGGGCAGCGATGGCGCGTGGGTATCCGCCACCCCTGGTGCGCCGACGCCCTGGCGGGCGTGGTCGAGGTCGAGGCCGCAATGGCTACCTCCGGCACGTATGAGCGCGGCGCTCACCTCATCGATCCGGTCACCCGGGCACCGGCCTGCCGGGCGGCGTCTGCCACGGTGACCGGGCCCAGCCTGGCCATGGCCGATGCACTGGCCACGGCCGTTGCGGTCGGTGGCGACGAGGCCCTGGCCCTGGTCGGGGCGGCCGAAGGCTACGCCGCCCACCTCATCCGCCCCGATGGCAGCGAAATCAGCACCGACGGGATCACCTTCGTCAGCTGAATCAGGGCAGGGCGAGCATCTGGTCAAGGGCGGCCCGCGCTTGCTGCGCGGTTGCCGGGTCGACCGTGATCTGGTTCACCACCGTGCCTGCCACCAGGGATTCCAGTGCCCAGACCAGGTGCGGCAGGTCGATCCGGTTCATGGTCGAGCAGTAGCACACCGTCCGGTCGAGGAAGGCCACGCTCTTGTCCGGGTTCTGTGCTGCGAGCCGGCGCACGAGGTTGAGTTCGGTGCCGATTGCCCAGGCCGAGCCGGACGGCGCCGCCGTGATCCGCTTGATGATCTTCTCGGTGGAGCCGATCTCGTCGGCGGCTAGGACCACCTCGTGGCGGCATTCCGGGTGGACGAGGACGGTGACGCCGGGGATCCGGGCCCGTACCTCCGCCACGCTGTCAGCGGTGAACCGCCCATGCACTGAGCAGTGGCCCCGCCACAAGATCATCGTCGCTGAGCGCAGGGCCTGCCCGGACAGGCCGCCGCCTGGCGCATGCGGGTCCCAGACCACGCAGTCGCTCAGATCCATCCCGAGGTCACGCACCGCGGTGTTGCGGCCGAGGTGCTGGTCGGGCAGGAAGAGCACCTTGCTGCCCTGCTCCAGCGCCCAGCGCACCGCTCGTCCGGCGTTGGACGACGTGCACACGGTGCCCCCGTGCCGTCCGGTGAAGGCCTTGATGTCAGCCGACGAGTTCATGTATGTGACCGGGATCACATCCCCGGCGATTCCCAGGTCCTCCAGCGTCTCCCAGCACTCTTCCACCTGCTCGATGTCGGCCATGTCGGCCATGGAACAGCCTGCCGCCAGGTCCGGCAGAACCACCCGCTGGTGGCTGGCGGTCAGGATGTCGGCTGACTCGGCCATGAAGTGCACACCGCAGAACACCACATACTCGGCAGTGGGCCGGGCCGCGGCCTCGCGGGCCAGCTTGAAGGAGTCTCCGGTGACGTCGGCGAACTGGATGACCTCGTCCCGCTGATAGTGGTGCCCCAGGATGAAGGCCCGGTCGCCGAGGGCTGCCCGGGCGGCACGGGCCCGTTCCACCAGTGACGGGTCGGACGCCGGCGGCAGTTCACCGGGACAGGAGACTCCCCGCTCCGGGGCAGGGTCCGCCACTGAGCCCAGCGGGAACAGCGGAAGTGAGCGAGCGGGCGCGGTGCCCGGTGCGGTGGTGGTCATGGTGCCTCACTAGGGGGTGCGGCCACTTATCGTCGAAGTGACGATAGCCATCATATTCGATCGTGGGTGACCTGGCCGGGGTGGGTCCGGCAGACCTGGCCCGGGAGCCCTGCCCGGCGGGCACGGACCGGCCAGGCGGCGGTGGCAATCGGGCAGGGCCTATGCGCGGAATGCCGGTGGACGCCTTATGGTTGTGATGAGAGACCAGCCAGCGCCGCCCTGCCGGCGGCAGTTCGACGCGGGAGCTACCACACATGACGGTTCAGGAAGAGGCGACAGCCCAGGGCGTCATCCTCACCTCCGCTGCGGCAGCCAAGGTCAGCGGCCTCTTGGCCGCCGAAGACCGTGACGACCTCCGGCTGCGCATCGCGGTGCAGCCCGGTGGCTGCTCGGGTCTGCGCTACCAGCTGTATTTCGATGAGCGCGAGATCGAAGGTGACATCGACGCCGAGTTCGAGGGCGTGCATGTGGTCACCGACAAGATGAGCGCTCCGTATCTGACTGGGGCAACGATCGACTTCGTGGACACGATCGAGAAGCAGGGCTTCACGATCGACAACCCCAATGCCACGGGGTCGTGCGCCTGCGGCGACTCCTTCCACTGACGGCCGGCCCTGCCGGATTGCTCTAGCCACCAGCACACGCCGCCTGTGGGCGGCCACTGGGTACAGGTCACCACGTTGTGGCCTGGCGAAGTGCAATCCGGTGGGTCCATGGCCTAGAGTGCGGCAGTGCGAATAGCCGTAACAGGGTCGATCGCGACCGATCACCTGATGACATTCCCCGGCCGCTTCGTCGAGCAGTTCATCGCCGAGAAGATCGACCGTGTGTCCCTGTCCTTCCTCGTCGACGGCCTGGAGATCCGGCGCGGCGGGGTGGCGGCGAACATCTCGTTCGGCCTTGGTGTGCTGGGGCTGCGGCCGCTGCTCATCGGGGCTGTCGGCCCCGACTTCGCCCCCTACCGGGACTGGCTGACCGACCACGGTGTCGATTGCGCCGGGGTGCGCGAGTCGGCGCGCCACCACACCGCGCGTTTCGTGTGCACCACCGACCTCGACGGCAACCAGATCGCCTCGTTCTACCCGGGCGCGATGAGTGAGGACGCCGAGATCGTGCTCGCGCCGCTGGCCGAGCAGGTGGGCGCGCTGGACCTGGTGCTGATCGGCGCAAGCGACCCGGCGGCGATGCTCTCCCACACCGCGGAATGCGCCGCGCTGGGAATACCGTTCGCCGCCGACCCGTCCCAGCAACTGCCCCGGCTGGAAGGCCCCCAGGTCTGCGCGCTGGTGGACGGTGCGGCCTACTTGTTCTGCAACGAGTACGAGGAAGCGCTCATCGAGCGCAAGAGCGGGTGGAGCAGCACCGAGATCCTGGACCGGGTAGGGGTGCGGGTAACCACACTGGGTCCGAACGGCGCCCGGGTGGAGCAGGCCGGCCAGCCGGCGCTGCTGGTCGGCCCGGTCGCCGAGCAGCAGAAGACGGATCCGACCGGCACCGGGGACGCGTTCCGGGCCGGCTTCCTGGCGGCCATCGGCTGGGGGCTGTCCCTGGAACGGGCCGCCCAGCTGGGGAATCTGCTCGCCGTGCACGTGCTGGAAACGGTCGGCACCCAGGAGTACGAGCTGAAACCAGCGATGGTCGCCGAGCGGCTCACCGCCGTCTATGGCCAGGATGCCGCCGCCGACATCACCGCCCACCTCGGATAAGCGGGACCGCCNNACCGCCCGCACCGCCCGCCCGGATAAGCGAAGACTGGCGGTAGCGTGGCGGGGTGAACGCTGGCGTGATCGCGGGTGCTTATCACGGGCCCCCCGAGCTGACCCTGGTCCGGGCCTTCACTTCCTGGACGCTTGACCTGCCGGTGCTGGCCGCCGTCCTGGCCGCCGGGGCGCTCTATCTCGCCGGAGTCCGCCGGCTGCGCCGGCGGGGGGAGCGGTGGTCGGCCTGGTGGGTGGCCGCATTCTGCGGCGGCGGGCTCGGCGTGGTGATCGTCGCGACAATGTCCTTCCTCGGGGTGTACCAGGGTGTGCTGTTCTATGCCCGGGCGGTGCAGACGATTCTGCTGCTGCTGACCGCGCCACTGTTCCTGGCACTGGGGCGGCCGGTGTCCCTGGCGATCGCCGCCGCGCCCGGGCCCGGGCAGCGGGTTCAGGCCCTGGTGGACAGCAGGCTGGCGCGGGTTCTCACCTTCCCGGCCGTCACCGGGCTGGTCCTGGTCATCGTTCCGTTCCTGCTGTACTTCACGCCCTGGTACACGGCCGGATTGCGCAGCGGCCCGGCGGCCTGGCTCACCTACCTGGCGCTGATGGCGCCCGGTTTCGTGTTCTTCTGGACCTTGCTGCGCGTCGATCCGGTGCCGAAGGCCTACCCCTACCTGGTCGCCCTGTGGGTGACCGGGACCGAGGTGGTTGGCGACGCGATTCTCGGGCTGGCCATCCTCGCCGACCAGCACCTGATCGCCGGGGCCTACTACCAGGCCCTGGCCCGGCCGTGGGGGCCAAGCCTGCGAGCCGATCAGGCGATCGGCGGTGGGGCACTCTGGCTGCTCGGTGATCTCGTCGGCCTGCCGTTCCTCGCAGCCCAGCTGATCCAGATGATCAGGGAGGACGAGGGGGAGGCGGCACGGATCGACGCCGAACTCGACGCCATCCAGGCGGCGCGCACCGATGCAGAACGCGGTGCCGGGCAGGCGCGCACCGATGCAGAACGCGGTGTACTGGAGGCGGCGCCTGCCGCTGCCGCGGCCACCCTCACAACTGCCGGCGATGCTGGTCAGACGGTGGATCAGGCCCCCGAGCAAGATCTATGGTGGGAAGCCGATCCCCGCTTCGCGAGCCGGTTCCAGCCACCCCCCACGAGCTAGAACCTGGCTCGACCGGCTGCCCAGCCTGGCCTTGCGGTGATCTACCTGCGTCTGACGCATGCGACCCATCACGATCATGGAAGCCGGGCGGACCGGGGGGACCGGGCCGGGGTCTGGGGATCGCCGCTAGTAGCTGCGCCGGATCAGGAAAGACCAGCCTTGGGGGAGGTCGGTCGCGGTGACGAACTCCTGTGACTTCATGGTGCACCAGGCAGGGACATCGGTCCTGGCAGCGGGATCGTCGGCAAGGACAGCGATCGTCTCCCCGATAGGCACTTCCCGGATCCGCTCGGCGAGCATGATGATCGGGATCGGGCACTTACGGCCAAGCGCGTCGATCACCAGCATCGGGGCGGGGCGCGTCGGGGGGGTCATGCGGCTAGCCTCTCAGTCCCGGGCCATCGGGGGTTGGGCCCACCTTGTCACGCAGGCTGGCTACGATACCCGGCAATACGGCAAGGAATTCTGCCACCGGGATCTGCGTGGTGCCACGCGGGAGCGATACCCGCACGTTGCCATGAGTAAGCGCACCCATCGCCGCCAGCACATGGCTGGGCCGCTGGGTGCCGCTGGTGCAGGCACTGCCTGACGATACCGAGAACCCGGCCTTGTCCAGTTCAGTGACCAGGGCCTCCCCGTCCACATACAGGCAGGAGAAGGTCACGATGTGGGCCAGCCCTCCGGCTGGGTCACCGTGGACGGCGGCGTCGGGCACCAGCACCGGAACCTGAGCCCGGATCTCATCGGTGAGAGCGCGGAGCGCGGCACCGCCCGCCAGGCGTTCGGCGTCCATAGCCTCCAGGGCCTGGGCCGCGGCCAGGATGGCGGGAATGCTGGGGAAGCCGGCCACCCGCCGGCCCTCCCGCTCATCGGCAGGCAGCGGGTTGCGCCAGCGTGTCCCCTTGCGCACGGCGAGCACGCCCACCCCGGCGGGACCGCCCCACTTGTGCGAACTCGCTGCCAGCAGCGACCAGCCACCGGGCAGCGGCTCCCGGCCAGCGGAGGCGGCCGCGTCCACCAGCAGCGGCACGCCAGCCTCGGCGCAGGCGGCGGCGGCCTGTTCGACCGGCTGCACCGTCCCCACCTCGGGATTGGCCGCCTGGAGGCAGGCCAGCATGGTGGCGTTCCTGCCCTCGCCCGGCACAGCCGGCTGGCCAGCAGGTCGCAGCGCGGCGGCGAACCGGTCCGGGCCGACCCGCCCAT
>DPMS01000167.1 GCA_003541285.1 Actinomycetota bacterium | reverse complement strand
AATTCTACGGAGAGCCCTTAGTACCGGCTCTCAGAAGCCCTTCTACCTGGTTCTTCATACCCTGAGTACGCACTGCGATCCCAGCTATGCAGTTCAGGGGAACGCGTTCGTGCACGAGGAACTCGGCCATGCGGCGCCGCATCCGGTCAGGGTCGTCTGCGGTGTTGCTCCACATCCTGGCTGCCATGAGCGGCCAGTCAACCACCGAGTCAAGCAATCCCGGATCATCGAACATCTGAGTCACGGTGGCAGCGCAGTTGCCATCGCTAAACAGCCACCGGAGCCCGGCAACGGTGATCGCTCCGACCGTGGACACCAGGTAAATCAGCGGATCCTGTCCCTCGGTGTAGGTGGGGACACCGCCCATAGCGAGCTTATAGAGCATCGGCGACCGCGGCGCAAAGTAGAACGGCACGTAGTCAGCCACGCAGCCGAACGGCGCCAGGCCGACACGGATCATCCGCCGACTGCTCTTGATCTCAAGATCAGCAGCCTCCACTGTGAGCGCCGACCGCCGATCCACCTGGTTGTCGGCGTGCAGGCAACCCGCCGCCAGGATGCCAGGCAGATTCCGGACGTGCGTGAAATGCACAATCAGGTGATCCGCACCGCGGGCAGCGCTCCCGGCCACTCAACCCTCCCGGCCGTGCACGAGGATGCAGAGCTATCGGCGCCCGTTACGGGCCGCTTGGAGGATCAACGATACGGGGGCTCAGAGCCAGCAGCCGACAGGTAGTACAACGAGCGTCTCTGTCCCTCCCGTGCGCGCAGTACCAGCTCTCCGTGCCTAAGAAGTGGACCACACGCTGTAGTAACGCTCGTGCAGAAAACTGCCGTCTGATACGGCAAGCGTCATGCATTGCGATCATCGTAATAAATAGCGCATACTGCAACCATGGCAGCACACGACATGTGCGCGGAGATCGCCGTGCTCCTCAACCCCATCCCGACCAGCGATGACGAATCAGAGGAAGGCTCCGAGGTGCCCACCGGGCCCATCCTCGAAGAGCGCGAGGAACTGGCCGAATCGCTGCGGAACTCGTGGTCCTACGGCGACGATGACCCACTGCTCAGCACGTTGGCCAATCTCCGGCGCCAGCGTCTGCGGCTGGAGGCTGAGATGAGACTGCTCATTGCCTATGGCCGCCGCTTCACTCACCCGCGCCCCTACAAGCTAATCGACCTGGCCAAGGCCGCTGGAATGTCGATCTCGGGGGTGCGCACAGCGTACGAGGCCGAGGAGGTCGAACAGGTAGCAGAGATCCTCGGCCGGGCGCCGGTTGGCGAACAGGCCGACAGCAGCGGCCGGAGTGATGGCTGATGGAAGTGACCAGGACGTGCCCTTGGTGCGGAAAGATCCGTTACCCGACACGCGCAGCCGCCCTATCGTTTGCCCGCCGTCGCGCCGAAGACGTGTACCTGCGGGTCTACAAATGCCCCGCCGGTGACGGCTGGCACCTGACCTCGAAGCGAAGCAATCGCCGACGCCGCCCCGTTCGGCGGCCACCGCGGAATGGCCGGGCCGTGTCAGGCTGGGAACGACGGACTGGACGAGGCAACCGGCCCGGAAGACGATGCTCATCTGATCGCGCAAGTACTTCACGACGGGCTACTACCCATAAGGCATCGCCGCTGGTAGCGGCCTCCGGTCCCATCGGCGGCGACAGCACCCATTAGTCCGCCTACGGTCCTGACCAGCGACTTGCTGCGGGTTGTCACCGCCACGACCGCCACAAACGCCCTGTCAGCCAAACGCCGGGAACCCTACATCATTGACGCACACCCGCAGCAGATCGGCGGGCGAAGACTGTCGGACCTGGCTGCCACACTTCGACTGGTGCCCTAGCAAGGGAGGCGGTGATCGCCGACACCCGATTGAACGCCTATCTGATACTTCTCGCGCCTGTGCTGGCCCGGATTGACGGCGTGACTGATGATCCCGCTGATGTCGAGATGGCCGAGGCCATTTTGACGGCGGCGGAGTCAGCCGATGGTGTGGGCCTAACCCGTTCTGAGATCGCCGCGCGGGCAGGAGTGGACGCGGATGACCCGAGGTTCGGCTCGCGGCTGGACCTGCTGTCGCGGGCTGGCGCGCTCCAGCACCTGCGCGGCGACAAGAAACACCAGATCCGGTACAGTGAGCACGCCGGCCAGACACGGCGCCCATTCGTATGGGCAGGCAACGCGGGCAGCAAGCGCACCCTGCCCATCTCTGCCAGTGGGTTGCAGACCGTCGTCGACGCGGCGCTGTGAGCGCACACCGAGCCGCCTGTGCGCTCCTGCCTCAGTGCGACCGGGACACCGTCGCGCAGCGCACGAACTGATCTCTGCACCGCTGCATCTCAGCGACCTGGCCGGTCCCCTTCACTGTCAGCCGAATAGCGGACGTTCGGGTATATCCGGTATAGGGATCATTTAAGGTTTACGGATGACTGAGTGAGCCGAGTCGGTGGTGGATGGTTAGGCGGCAAGGCTGGACGCCGCTGGCTGACATCCGCCTGCTGGCCCCTGGCCCAGCCAGAGCCGGCCGCTCGCTGCCGATCTCCCGGCGGGTCATATCAGGCGAGGAAATGCCAGGGCTGCCAGCCCGGGGCGGCCTCCCACCAGGTCGTCCACACCGCCCCGTCGCCGCCAGTGGCGAACAGGTCGATGTGGCCCGGCCGCGGCACCAGCGCGGTCACCGTGCCTACCTGCCCCATCGCCATCCCCCTTTATGGATCCGTGGAACCAGTGTCATCTAACCCCCACGACCCTTCAGTGCGCCCCAGCCTGGCCGGGGGCCTTCTGTGAAACTATCCCCCTGACCGGGCCCCGCCGCGAACGCGCTGTCATGCCGCCAGGCCGGCGTGCACCCTGGTCCTCCGTGAGCAGGCGCCGGAGCTCACTAGGGACCAGTCCCGGCCGGCTCAGCGTGGCCATGGGCATATCGACATCTGCGGGTGGCGGCCAGCATGTCACCGCCCCAGCTGCCCAATGGCGCCGTGACGGCGGTGCGGCGAGGTCGCCGCGGCCAGCCTGAGCCCTGTTCTTACGCTTCGGGGATGGGCGAGATCCAGGTGGGGACCGCGTCGTGGACCGATAACACGCTGATCGAGCTGGGCTGGTACCCGCCGGAAGCGGCCACCCCAACCGGCGGCTGGCGTTCCATGCGGGCCGGCCCGCTGGTGGAGGTGGACGCCACCTATTACGCGCTGCCCGCTGAGCGGACCGCGGCGACCTGGGCCGCGCGCACCCCGGCCGCCTTCACCGTCAACGTCAAGGCGTTCAGCCTGTTCACCGGCCACCCGACCCGGTAGGTCTTGTCGTAGACCTCGGCCACCTCGGGACCCCAGGTGATCGAACCCATGAGCTGCAGCCTCTCGCGAACCCTTGCGTGCCGCCCACCGGTTTTTCTTGCTTGTGCCATGACGAGCTTGACGCAGGCCGGCAGTGGCTTTCCCGGCCCGGCGCGCCGCGGTGCGACCCCGCCGCATCGGCTCACGCTGCGTGTTCGCCGTTCTGCCGGGGATGCGCGCATTGCCGTTCGGCGCGGCGGCCTCGGTATGGCGGGCCACTCCTGACGCATACAGATGTGGCTGTCCTATTGCGCCGACTGCGCAGCCGGGTGGTCTGGCCGGTGCTGGTGGTCACCGATGGCCAAGACTTCGTGGGGGCAAGCTGCAAGGCTTCGATTTGCATGGCGTCAGGGGCCCCGCAGCGCGGCCAGGCCGACCGGGGTGAGGCGAGCCTGTCTCCTCGCCCGCATAGAGTGGCCGTCAGCTCCGCAGCGTCTTTTTCACATACTCCTTGACGGTTTCGCGTGCGGCCGGTGAGTCCCACATCCGGCGCACCAGGCCGTCAGTGGCACGCTGTTGTGCGATGCGGTCCAGCGCGGGGCCACGGATCTGCGAGCGAGTGTGCCGCAGCGGTTCGGCGGGCAGCGCAGCGAACTCGCCCGCGATCGCGACCGCGCGCTGCAGCACCGACGCCTCTTCCACGGCCTCGTCAATGAGGCCAAGGCCCATGGCCCCGGCGGCCGGATAGGTCTGGCCGAAATAGGTGAGTTCCTTGAGCCGACGGGTACCCACGGCGAAGCGCAAGATTTCCAGCGCGGTAACGGGAAACGGGACCCCGACGAGCAGTTCGGTGACGCCGATGCGCCCGTGGCCCGCGTTCATCACCCGGTGGTCGCAGGCACAGGCGAGAATGCAGCCACCGGCGACCGCGTGCCCATTGACGGCCGCGACCACCGGCAGGGAGCAGTCGAACACCGCCAGGAAAGCCTCGCTCAGGGCGGGCAGGAACTCGTCGAGGTAACCGGGGCCGCCGTCGCGCAGGCGCAGCAAGTCGACGCCCGCCGAGACGCTGTGCCCGTGCCCGGGAAGG
>DPMS01000333.1 GCA_003541285.1 Actinomycetota bacterium | reverse complement strand
CTCGATGACGTGCAGCGGTTCGTCGAGGTCCGCGGAGGGCTGTTGCCACTTGGCTGCAGCGAGCGTGAGGATCGGGCAGATCGCCGCGCCGGGCAGGGATCGCGCAAGGCTTGCTGATGTCGTGTAATCTAATGATACGACATTAAAATTCGGGAGGGCAGGATGCAGGCAGATCCGATCCGCAGGGTGTCGGTGGTGAGTACGGGCACGGTGGCCATCCGGCCGCAGCATGTGGAATCCGATGGCAGCCCGCTGGTGTGGTGGCTGATGACCTCGCGGCGGTGGACCCAGCCGTTGCCGATCAACGCCTACGTGATCGAGCATGAAGACGGGCTGGTGCTCTTCGACACCGGGCAGGACCGGGCGTCGGTGACCGATCCGGGGTATTTCCCGGGCGGGCCGGCCGGCCTGCTCTACCGTCGGCTGGCCCGCTTCGGCATCCGGCCGGACCAGACGCTGACCGGGCAGCTGGCAGCCATCGGCTACGACGTCTCCGACGTCACCACCGTCGTGCTGTCGCATCTGCACCAGGACCACATCGGCGGGCTGGGTGAGCTGGGCCATGCCGAGATCCTGGTCAGCACCGCCGAGTGGCAGACGCTGGCGGGGCGCGCAGCCGTGCTGCGCGGGCTAATGCGCACCCACATCGACCTGCCTGGCCTGCGCTGGCGGCGCATCGCCCCGCAGCCCACGGGGGACACTCAGCTTGCCCCGTTCACGGCCGCTCATGACCTGTTCGGTGACGGGAGCATGCTGCTGCTGCCGACCCCCGGCCATACCCCCGGCTCCCTGTCCCTGCTGGTCCGCCGGGCCGGGCAGCCGCCGCTGCTCATGGTGGGTGACCTGACCTACGACGTGCACCTGATGTGCGGCGAGCAGGTACCCGGCGTCGGGGACAGGTCCCAACTGCTGGCGGCCACCCGTACGGTCAACGCCTTCGCGGGGCGTCACCCCGGCCTGGTGGTGCTGCCTGCCCATGACCCTGGGGCGGCCAGCAGGCTGGCCGCCGCCAGCCGCGTCACCGGCAGCCGGGGACGGTGAGACGGTGCGGCCCGCCGAACAGATCCGCTACCTGATCCTGGCCGCACAGCGGGGAGGGAACCGGCAGCTCGCCAGCGCGCTGCGGCCGCTCGGGCTCACCCCCTCCCAGGCCGAGGTACTGCGCCTGCTCGCCGACCAGCAGCCGCTGACGCTCACCGGGCTCGGCGAACTGCTGGTCTGCGAAAGCGGTACCAACCCCAGCCGCCTCATCGACCGGCTCGTCACCGCCGGGCTGGTCGAGCGCGTGGAATCAAGCCGCGACCGGCGGCACGTGGAGCTGACCCTCACCGCGGATGGCCAGCAGAAGGCAGACCTGATCGCCGGGATCGAGGAGCAGATGTATGAGTTCATCGACACCGCCGGCGCCGGCCACGACACCGGCGCAGTCATCGCCTACCTGCGGGCACTGGTGGACGATCAGCCCGCTGGCCTCGCCGTCCAGCGCCGTGCGGAATGGCCCGGCCCACCCCGCCATTACACCCCGTGGGCCAGGTGATGGCCGGCCGGTCTCGAACGGAGATCAGGGCGAGGCCACGTCGACGCCGGCGGGCCAGCTCCCCGCTGTCGTGGCAGAGCACGGGGGTTGGTGTCCCGGTAATCTTGATGTTTGTCAGGCTACGCCTTACAGTGTCAGGCACAGCCTGACAAGGAGATGGTAGTGATGCCTGCTGTGACAGAGCAGCCTGTAATCGCCGCGTGCTCGTTCTGCCTGAAGCCGAATACCGAGGTGAGGAGGCTGGTGGCGGGGCCCGGGGTGTTCATCTGTGATGGCTGCGTGGCGCTGTGCGCGCAGCTGATTGATGGCCCGCCCGTCCCGGCGCCCCAGCTTGCGGCCTGGGAGCATGCGGTCAGCGTCGATGAGGTGCTGGCGAACCTGCCGCGGATAGCGGCCGCCGGCGCACAGGTGGAGCAGCACCTCGCGGGCTGGGTGCAGAGGGCCCGTGCGCTGGGAGCGACCTGGGCGCGGATCGGAGAAGCCCTTGGGATGACCCGTCAGTCGGCGTGGGAACGGTTTTCCGGCGAGGAGTAGAGCGCTCGCGGAGTCGGCGCGGCGCCCGTCGGTCATGGCCGCCGGCCGGTGCTGGCCCCTGGTTGGCCACCCCCCTAGATGACCCGCCCTCGGCTGGCACGGATAGCGACGCTTATCACGGCCGGATAGGATCACGGTTGGCTACTGGGGGATCAGTGACACGGGTTCGTGCCGTCATCGCAGCGGCAGCGATCATCTTGGGCCTGGTGGCATGCCAGGTCGCAGGACCAACCTCACCGGCCGCGTCGCCTGGCCTGCCCGTACCGGCGGCAGCCGCGCCGGAGCCGGCCGGGAACCCGCCCGGGCCTTGGCGATTGCGCCTGAACGACGAGTTCAACGGCCGGTCGCTCAACCGTTCGGTGTGGTCCACGGGGTGGCTCGCCCCCGGCATCACCCCGCCAGTGAACTCGGGTGAGCTGGAATGCTACGACCCCCGCAACGTGCGGGTGCAGGACGGCACCCTCCAGCTGAGCCTTATCGGCCGGCCCACGGCCTGCGGCGGGAAGACCCGCCCCTACGTCAGCGGCATGATCAACAGTGATGGGAAGTTCCAGTTCACCTATGGCCTCCTGGAAGCCCGTCTCTGGCTGCCCGGGCAGGGGCGGGTGCTCACCGACTGGCCCGCGTTCTGGGCCGACGGCCAGAACTGGCCGGCTGACGGTGAGATCGACGTCGTCGAGGGACTCGGCGGTGAGGCCTGCTGGCACTTCGACTACCCGGGCCGGGCTCCCGGGGGCTGTCACCCCGGGAATTATGCGAACGGCTGGCATACCTTCGGTGCTGACTGGGAACCTGGGTCCATCACCTACTACTACGACGGCCACGTGGTGGGAACGCTCAGGTCGGGTATCACCTCAGCGCCGATGTACCTGATCCTCAACCTGGCGACCGCGAACGCCTACGGCATCCCGGTGCGCGTGCCCGCCACGATGCGGGTGTGCTACGTACGGGTGTGGCAGCACCCCGGCTGACCGTTCCGGAAATATCGCCGGCGGCGTGTGCGCCCGGCCACGGTGGGTCATAGCCCTGCGGGTCTTCGGCGAGCGACTCCAGCAGCCCGGCCAGCTCCTCCAGCTTGGAGTCGCAGCACAGCCCTGGCTACACGTCCCGGAAGCCGATCATCCGCTTGGCCATCTCCCGTGACATCTCCACCGCGGCGTGGATCGGCAGCCGTTCGGCCTGCAGGGCATGACTGACCTGGAGGGTGGCCCCCAGCTTCTCCTTGAACGCGGCAAGCGGGGAACTGGGCCGCGAGTGGCCCATCTCGTAGTAGCGGTACCCCTGCTCGCACGCATCCTCGATGACGAGGCGGTGCAGGTATTCGTTTGCGCGGACAGGGGCGGCGAGTTCCTTGTTCATCGCGCCCCGCCAGTACTTCACGTAGGGTCCGTGCCGGAGCACGATCAGGCCTGCCACCGGCACCCCCGCTGACCGTGCCAGCCACACCGCGCAGTTATCCCCGAACGACCAGGCGACCGCTGCCATCATCGCCGCCGGGGTTGCCCGGAGCGTCCGCCAGCGCGAGAGCCACAGCGGCTCGTGCTGCATGGCTGCCCAGCGCTGGATGGACTTCTCGTAGAGATCGCTGAACACCGGCAGCAGCCGCCCTGACCGGTCCACCTCGATGTCCAGGCCCGAGCGCTCGGCCTTGCGGATGGCCGTGCGCGCGGTGCCGCGGAACCGGTGCTGCCAGACCTCGCCGAAGCCGCCATCCAGGTCGAGGACATGGCAGCCGTGCCGGGTGGCCCGGAAGCGCTGGGCCGCCCGTGCCCAGGCGCTATCGTCCCCGTGCCGTAGCTGGATGTGAACCGACAGCAGTCCCCGCTGTGCCACGTCGGCCAGCACCGCCGCCGCTTCCGCCTCGCTGATCCGGCCGCCCTCGCAGATCGGGCCGCCGACGCCCCACGGGCCGGGCCAGGATCCGGTCGGGGCAGCCCAGGGCGGCCGGTGGCGGCGGCGCGCCATGGGCAGGATCACCCGCGCCCCGGTAGGGAGCTCGTACAGGAGGCTCACGTCCTGGTACCGCTGGCTGGCAAACAGGGCGTCCCGCCAGGCCAGCGACTGTGACACCACCGCATCCGGATCGGAGCCCAGCACGGACTCCCAGACTGGCCGGGGAACGGGGCTGGTGACCGCGGGCGTACCGCTGCCGGAGGTCACGCTGTCTCCCCTGTGCGTGCGGCGTCGGCCGGCGGCCGGCGGCTGAGGATCCAGTCCTCGGCCCGGCCGCGGGCCCGCTGGAACGCGATCCGGCCCCGCGAGAGCGGCAGCCGGTCGAAGCAGTATTCAGCAAAGGTGTGCTCTTGCCCGCCGATGCGTTCCTTGATGTTGGCCAGGCTCGCCTTCCCGACTGATTCCCCCATTTCGAGGTACCGGCAGCCGGAGTCACAGGCATGCTTGAGGCTCTCGGTCATCAGGATCTCGGACAGCCGGAACCGGGCCGACACGGATCTGTCGGCGAAGCAGCGCCAGCCGATAGCTGTCTCGCCGGCGTACAGCGAGATGGTCGCGCCGACGGGCCGGCCATCCCACCACGCCACCCAGATCCGGCAGTCCTCCCCCAGCCTGCTGGCCACGGCGGTGAACTTGCTGAATGGTTCCGCCCGCCGGGCCTGCCAGCGGGCGACGGCCGCCGGGACGCCGCGCTGGGCAGCCCGCCGGTCAATCCACCGCAGGTACACGCGGTAGAACGCCTCCAGCAGCGCCGGGGAGTTGCCATCGGTGATGGTGATGCCGGCGCTGTCCAGCTTGCGCCGCGCTGCCTTGATGTTGGCCCGGCCCCGCGGCGTCACCGACTGCTCCCAGAAGTCGGTGAAGGGGCCGCCGAAATGCGCGACGTGGACCGCACGCGGGATGACGAACGCGGCGCCGGACGCTGCACGCCAAGCCGGGGCTGCCCGGAAACCCGGGCGCACGCTCGCGCTGATGGCCCGCCCTCGGGCCAGGTCGGTGCTCACCAGGGCGACCTCGTCCGGGCGTACCCCGCCCGGCGCCAGCAGGCCACCGGTTCCCCACCCGGGGGGCCAGGATGCCTCCACCGCGAGGCCGGCGGGCAGGCCCGGCCGGCGGGCCATCATCAGCACCAACTGGCGCCCGTCCGGCGTCTCGTACAGGCGGCTGGCATCATGCCAGCCGCTGCCGGAACAGACGCAGTCCCGCCAGGCTGGCGTCTGGAACGCCATGGTCGCCGGATCGGCCGCCGCCACGGTGGCCCACACGCCGGCGGGGACCGGAGTGGTGACCCGTACCGTCCGGCCCTGCCATCGCAGGTCCCGTTGCCGTGGCGGCTCAGCCGGCGGCGCAGTGGCGCCCAGCCGGTCATGCCTGCGAGCTTTCATTCCCCCGCCTCCCCCGTTGTTGCCGGGTTCGTGTCCGGTTGCTGGCCGCGGGCGGGGTCGGCCGCCGGTTTTCGGGCGGGGAGCCACAGCCGGTGCCAGATGATGAGTGCTGCCGCCGTCACCGTCTGGGCGGCGAGCCACGCTGCGCCGAGCCCGGTGATCCCCAGCGGGCCCATGAGCAGATCGCTGAGCCCCCACACGAGAGCGCAGATGGCGACCTGGATGCCGACGACCATGCGCATCCGCCGCTGAGACCGGGTAACGCTGATGGCCGTGTTGGTGATCAGTGCGGGAAACGCCGCCAGCGCAAGCAGCCGGAGCGCGGTCGCGTCGGCAGCCGCATACCCGCGGCCGAACACCAGCAGGATGTACGGGGCAGCCGCGATGACCACCGCTACCACCGGCACCAGCAGCTTGGCCTGGTGGGTGATGGAACGCAGGCAGTGCTCGCGCAGCACGGACTGGTCCGCCGCCGTCTCGACCACCAGGGACGAGCCCATGTTCAGGCTGACCAGGTAGAGCGAGTAGCCGATGATCCAGGCCAGGGCGTAATGGCCGGCCGCGGCCGGACCGAGCCGGTCGATGATCAGGAGCGGCAGCAACGCGGTGGAGGCCAGCATGAACAGGCCGGCCAGGGAGTCGGGCACCACGTAGGCCCGGATCTGCCGTAAGGGCGGCAGTTCGCCGTCCGCCGGCTGCCGCCGCAGATGCCGGGGAACGGCCCGGCCGAAAAGGTAGACATTGGTCGGGATGACCGAGAGCGCAAAGGCAGCGGTCCAGGACACGTAAATGCCGGCGGCGGGCAGGAACCTCACCACCGGGATCATCAAGCCCAGCTTGACCAGCGAGAAGGCGGTGTTCTCCACTGGCACGAAGGTTGCCGCCCGTACTCCGGTCAGCGCGCTGTCCTGCAGCACGAAGATGGCGCCCGTAATGATCGACACGACGAACCAGGCAGCCAGGAGGGGGCTGGACCGCAGAAATTCGAGCTGTGGTTCCACGCGTGGAATGAGCAGGAAGAACACCAGCCCGGTCAGGCCGGCGAGCACCGCACTGGCCCCGTAAACGGTGAGGATGAAGCTCTTGGTCCGGCGCCCGCTAGTCGGCAGGAACCGGACCAGGGTGCTCATCAGGTTCAATTCCGCCACGCCGGCCAGGAACATGGTGATCGAGATGGCGGCCGAGTTGCGGCCCACCACAGTGGCCGGGTAGATGCGCGCCGCAGCGATCCAGTAGATGATCCCGATCCCCTGGGTCACCGCGGCACTGAAGATCAGTGCATGGCCGCTACGCAGCATGGGATCGCCGAGAATGCCAGCGAGGGGACGTACAAGGCCCCGCCAGATCCGCACTGCCACACCATCGTCGCGTGACCCAGATCCAGACGACACCATGCCAGGCAAAAGACGTCACCCCCGGCAACTGCTGTTGTACCGTCCCCCAAGAAGGCCTATCCGGTGCTCCGCCACATATGCACGCCTTGTATCAGGATAACCACCGGCGCTTGGGCGCGCTGGGCAGCGGGTTGTCCGTTGTTCTGACGACTTGCGCTGATCGCCTCCCTTGCGTGGGACGCTAAAGGCGCCAGGCCATCGCCGGCGGTCATCGGCAGGGCGCTGCGCGTTTACGGGCACGGCCTCAAGTCCAAGCCCAGCGCACAGAGGCGGCACAGTTTGCTGGCCCGAACGCGCGGTCAGGCGAGGTATCTCAGCGCGACCCGGGCTTCATCAGCAGTATGTTGCTGGCCATCGGCCGGCCTGACTGGTTCGGATACGTCCACTGGCGTGCGTCAGCCGATGACTTTGACGTTTTCCGCCTGGGGTNNGCGATGAAGCCGTAGCCCTTGTCGCCGTTAAACCACTTCACAGTGCCCTGCGCCATCTTGAACCTTCTCGGTGTGTCGATGCGGCGCCCCCCGTCACGGCCGTGCGGGCCCGCGCTTGCCATATCGCTGTGGCTAGCCCCTGGGCACGGGCCGCGCGCCGGTGGGATTCGGGCGCGCCACAGTCTCAAACCCATACTTCGAGTATCGTGGTATAGTGGAAGCAAGATGATAGAGGAACGTACTGACCTGAGTCCGGCGGCCGTGATCAGCGGCCTGGCGGCGCTCGCCCATGAGACCCGGCTGGAGCTGTTCCGGCAGCTGGTGCGCAAGGGCGGCAGCGGGGAGAGCGCCGGGGAACTCGCACGCAAGCTCGGGATCCCTCCGCAGACCCTTTCCTTTCACCTCAAGGAGATGACCCACGCGGGCCTGCTGCGGTCCCGGCGGGAGGGGCGTCACGTTTACTACGTCGTCGATTTCGATCATGCGCGGCGGCTCGTCGGTTACCTGAACGACTCCTGCTGCGCGGACGAGGATCGGTAGCCCGAAGGAGGCCAGCATCATGACTGACAACGACGTCAAGCAGCTCGTCAAGGACCATTACCGGCAGGAGGCACGCCGCGTGCTGAGCGGCACGGCTGCCAGCGGCACTGTTGATGCAGTCTCCAGTGACCTGTACCGCGAGGAAGACTCCGAAGCAGTCCCCGCCGAGGCGCTGGAGGCATCCCTGGGCTGCGGCAACCCGGCCGCGCTCGCCCAGCTGCAGCCGGGCGAAGTGGTGCTCGACCTCGGCTCGGGCGGCGGCATCGACGTGCTGCTCTCCGCCCGCCGGGTCGGCCCGTCCGGCAAGGCCTACGGCCTGGACATGACCGAGGAGATGCTCGAACTGGCGGAGCAGAACAAGGCGCGGTCCGGCCTGGAGAACGCCGAGTTCCTGCGGGGGGAGATCGAGAACATCCCGCTCCCGGACGCCGCAGTCGACGTGATCATCTCCAACTGCGTCATCAACCTGTCCGCCGACAAGGACCGGGTGCTGCGCGAGGCCTTCCGCGTGCTGCGGCCCGGCGGCCGATTCGCGGTCTCTGACATCGTCATCCGTGGCTCTATCCCTGCTGAGCTGCGCCAGCACGCCGGGCTGTGGGCCGGCTGCTTCGCCGGGGCGCTGGCAGAGAGCGACTACCGCGCCAAGCTGGAAGCTGCCGGGTTCGCCAGCATCGAGGTGCAGCCGACCCGCACCTTCGGCGAAGACGAGGCCCGTGAGTTCCTGGCCTCCCAGGGCCTGGATGCGGACCGGCTCGCGCCGCAGGTGGCCGGCAAGGTCATCAGCGCGTTCGTGCGGGCGGTGAAGCCATGACCAGCCTGCTGCAGGCGGCTGGCTGCCTGCCTGTGCCGGCGGGACGGACGCCATGAGCTGCCGTCTGTTACCAGCCCGGCGACCCGGGGGTCTTCCGCTACGAGGACGTGCCCGACTCTGGTGCGTTCCCGCCGCGCCACCGACTCAAGGTGTACGTCGTCGGGGCCGTCGGCGATCCGGAGCGCGCGGCTTGCGGCATACAGCTGCGCGAGCGGCACATCGCCGGACAACCCGAGCCCTCCATGCACCTGGATCGCGCGGTCGACGATCTCGGCGACGGCCCGCGGCACCGCGGCCTTGATGGCGGCCACCTCGATCCGCGCTCCCTTGTGCCCTGCTGTGTCGAGGAGCCAGGCGGTCTTGTACACCAGCAGCCGGAGCTGCTCGATCGTGATGCGCGATTCGGCGATGTCCCGCCGTACGACGCCCTGCTCGGCCAGCGTCGCCCCGAATGCGGTCCGCGACAGCGCCCGGCGCGCCATCAGTTCGAGCGCGCGCTCGCTCATCCCGATCGCGCGCATGCAGTGGTGCACGCGGCCCGGACCGAGGCGGCTCTGTGCGACGACGAAGCCCGCGCCGGCAGGACCGAGCAGGTTCGTCGCCGGCACGCGGGCGCCCTCGAAGCGCACCTCGCAGTGCCCCTGGTGGTCGTGGTAGCCGAACACGGTGAGGTCGCGGACGGGCGTCACGCCGGGGGTGTCGAGGGGCACGGGCACGAGCGAGTGTCGCTGGTGGACCCGGCGTCCGGGTCACTCACCCCGAGTACGAGTGCGACGCGGCAGCGCGGATCGGCGGCGCCGGTGATCCACCACTTGCGGCCGGTAATGACCAGGTCGTTGCCGTCACGCTCGATCCTGGTCGCGATATTCGTGGCGTCGGACGATGCGACGTCAGGCTCGGTCATCGCGAAGCACGAGCGGATCTCGCCTTCAAGCAGCGGGTCGAGCCACAGTCCGCGCGAGCGTGCCTCGGCCTGGAGTTCCTCGACGACCGGCGGAACGTGGTCCGGGTCGAGCGGCGTCGCGCGGCCACGCGCGTAGACGGCCTCGGCCGGGTAGACGCACTCGTCCATGAACGCCGCCAGGCGCCCCTGCAGCTCGCGCGACCGGTCGCTCAGGATGAAGTCCACGCGACGACACTACGCACGGCAGGACCCCGCCCGGCAAGGGCGAACGTCCCGGCACTGCCGGGCTGTGGTAGCTGGGTTATTCCGCCCGCAACTCCCTCTTGAGGATCTTCCCGGTTGGCCCCTTCGGCAGTTCGGCGGCGACCCGGATCTCGCGCGGGTACTTGTAGGCCGCCAGCCGCTCCCGGCAGTACGCAATGATCTCCTCCGGGTTGGCGTCCGCGCCCGGCTTCGGCACGACGAACGCGACCACCTCCTCGCCAACGCGCGGGTCCGGCTTGCCGACGACGGCGGCCTCTGCCACTGCTGGGTGGCCGAACAGGACCTCCTCGATCTCCCGTGGGTAGATGTTGTAGCCGCCCCGGATCAGCATGTCCTTCTTGCGGTCGACGATGAACAGGTAGCCGTCCTCGTCGGCGTAGGCGAGGTCGCCGGTGTGGAACCAGCCGCTGCGGAAGGCATCGGCGGTCTCCCCGGGCCGCCCGTAGTAGCCCTTCATGACGTTGTGGCCGCGGATGACGATCTCGCCGATGTTCTCCGGGCCGGGCAGGAGCGGCTTGTCCTGCTCGTCAACCACCCGGACCTCCACTCCCCAGATGGGCTTGCCGATGGACAGTACTTTGCGCTGCTCGGCACTGATGTTGAAGGTCGTGGTGCTGGCGGTCTCGGACAGGCCGTAGCCCTCCAGGATGACCACGCCCGGGAACTTCTCCTCGAACGCGCGGATCACCTCGCCCGGGATCGCGGCGCCGCCGGAAATCCCGACCCGCAGCGATGACAGGTCCCGGCCGGCCAGTTCCGCCTGCAACAGTGCGTAGTACATGGTCGGGACGCCGGAGAAGATCGTGCACCGGTGCCGCTCGATCGCCTCCAGCACCGCGCCCGGTTCGAACCGCGGGATGAGCACCAGTGTGCCCGCGAACCGCACCGCCGTGTTGAGCACGCTGGACAGGCCGAACACGTGGAACATCGGCAGTACCGCGACTCCGATGTCGTCGTCACGGAAGCCGAACAGCTCGCCGGCCACGGTGCAGTTCATGTACAGCTGGAAATGGGTGAGCTCGGCGCCCTTGGGCTTGCCGGTGGTCCCGCTGGTGTAGATGATCACTGCGGTGTCGTCGGCATTGGTGGGCTCGATCTCGCCGGTATCGCCGGCGAAATAGAGCTCGTCGTAGTGCTTGGTGCCCTCGGGCCGCTGGTCGTTGCCAGGGAGGTTCACCACGTACGTGGGCACGTTCCCGGCCTGCCGGGCTCCGGCGACCGCCTCCACTGCAAACCCCTCGAAGGTGATCAGCAGCCTGGACTCGGAGTCCTGCAGCTGGTAGGCGATCTCGGGCGCTTTCAGCAGCGGGTTCAGCGGGACCATCACCAGGCCGGCCTTGAGGATGGCGAAGTAGGTGAAGAGGAACTGCGGCAGGTTGGGCAACTGCACGGCGACCTTGTCGCCGCGGCGCAGCCCAGTGCCGAGCAGGGCGCTGGCCACGCGCCCTGAGATCTCGTCCACCTGAGCGTAGCTGAAGGTCAGGTCGCTGATGTGGCACAGCGGGCGATCCGGCTTGGCGTCGCGGGACTCCCGCAGCATGGTGGCCAGGTTGAAGCTCATGGCGCTCCTGATACGAACGGGTAACTCACCTTATGACGCCGCCCGGCCCCGAACGTAATGCCGCCTGCCGACATAACCCCGTGCCGGCCGTCGAATCGGTGCGGCGTGACTGGTCTGGAGGGCACCGGCTGGCGAGGTGCCCGTGGCAGACCTAACCATCCCTAACGAGCCTGGTGCCACTGGCCTCGTGCTCTCCAGCGACGGCAGTACGGTCTACGCCACGCTCGCCAATGGCGACGCCGTCTCCGCCATCAGCACCACCACCCTCACCGGCCCTCAAGGCCGCCCGCCTATCCCCCACCGAAGCCCTCTGGATCAGCTGACATCGTCAGCAAGAGTGTCCGACCTGCGGGCTAGCTTCCTGATGAGAAGACCAGCCGAGGCATGGGCCGGGGCCAGCGTTTCGTCCGAACCTTCAGCATGTTGTCTAGTTAGGATCTCGACCTATGGCGGTCCATCCTTTGCCGATGTCACCACCGGCTCCGCGACTAGGGCCCGACCAGGTGCTTGAAACCCTGCTCAGCGAGGGCGAGACGTGGGGTGATAGCTCGGAGTGGCTGCCAGCCCTGCCCTCTGAATCGGCCGACTTGTGGTTCACCAGCCCGCCGTACGCTGACGCCCGCGCCTACAGCCGGATCCACCCGGATCGCTACGTCGACTGGTTCCTGCCCTACGGCAAGCTGATGCTGGAAGCGACGAAGGACACCGGCTGGCTGGTGCTCAACATAAAGAACCGCGTCGCGAAGTCCGGTCCGCTCCAGGGCCAACGACATCCCTACGTCTACCAGTTGGTGATCGCCCTTCAGCAGCAGGGCTGGCGGTGGCTGGAGACCTACATCTGGTCCAAGCCCAACGCCGTCCCGGGCAGGTTCGGGCCGCGGACGAAGGACAGCTTCGAGTACGTTTACGCGTTTGCCAAGGGCCCGAAGCCGTACTTCGATCTGGATGCGATCCGGGTGCCCTACAAGACGACCCCGGAAGAGATCGAACGGCGCAAACTCGACAAGCTGGGCCGCCGCAACACCGGCGCGGGATTCGGCCGGGACCGGACGACGACGTACCTGCGCGGGGGCGCTGATCCCGGCAATGTGGTCTCCGTGCCGCAAACCTACAACCAGCACAAGGGAGCCGGTGGCCACACCGCCGCCATGCCCGAGGGCCTGGCCGAGTTCTTCATCAGGGCGTGTTCACCAGAGGGCGGCGTGGTCATCGACCCGTTTGCCGGATCGGGTACGACTGCCGTGGTCGCCCGGCGTCTTGGCCGCCTGGGTGGTGGGCTGGAGATACACCGGAGCTTCGTCGACGCCGCCCATGAGCGCCTCCAGCGCGGCGAACCTGATGATGTCCCGGTCGTCATCGACCTCGCCCGCTGACCGCCGCCATGGCGACGATCGGGCAGACCATCGACTACATCGTCGCTGCACCGACGTGGGACGAACGGGTTGCCCGCGTCCGCCAGATCCCGCAGCGTCATGGCACGGACGAGCATGCGACGATTCACGCCGACGTGGCCAGGCTCCTCTATGTACCTCATCTGGCCCCGGACTACGCCTACGTGCCGACGTCCGGCTTCTATGAGCTGCCACACTTCCAGGCCGCCTATGACAAGCTCGTCGCCGCTACCGACGGGTTCAGGGATGTGACGGTGGACCGGCTGGCGGCGTCCATCCGGGCTGAGCCCACTGTTCTGCTGCCGCTGCGGACGATGACGGGCCTCCTGAAGAAGGAGTTCGCCTGGACATCCAAACTCGTCGCGGAGCCATTGGGCATGAAACCGCTGTCGGAGAGCAAGGTCGACTCGATGGAGCGCTCAGGATCACCGACCTCAGCAGCGCAGGCGCGGGTGGCCGCGGAGACCGTTGACCAGATCATGCAGGGCGGCTTGTTCGGCGACCCGCCCGGGCGCTTCAAATCGAAGCAGGACAAACCCGACACGGTCGCGGGATGGCTTTCGGTACGCGGGTATGCCGCCAACGGCGTGCCATATGCCGTCTTCCTTCACCAGCGCCATTACGGGGGGCCATTCCGCCAAGTACTCGACGCTGCGTCAGAACTGCGGGGAAACATGATCGAGAACGCGGTCGAGGCGCTGTTCACCGAGCACGGGATCCAGTTCATCCGCACTGGCTCGCACAACCAGGCTGAGATAACAGCGAGGTTTGAGGTCACCGTGCGGCCCACACCCGACTTTGTCGTCTACGACAGCTCCGACAACCTCCGGGCAATGCTGGAGTGCAAACTGACCAATGATGGCGGCACCGCGCGGGACAAGGCGCTGCGGTTTGAGCGGCTCCGCGACGAGTCGGTGCGGCTGGGCGGCGTACCGCTCATCGCCGTGCTTGGCGGGCTCGGCTGGACGCGCGTAAACGATACGCTCGGCCCCGTCATTCGCGACTGCGACGGGCGGGTGTTCTCTGTTGGCAACCTCCCCGACATGCTGACCGTATCCCCGTTCCCGACGCTGCTCAGCAAGAGTTGATCAAGAGGCCGGTTGCCATAGTCGCGTGCCATGTGCCCGTTAGCACGGCTCACCGTGGTAAGCGCCCCGCCCTGAGCACTGCCATATCGATCGGGTATACGTGGGGCCATGCGCGATGACCTGCCTATCTGCCGGACCTGCGGGGTGCAGTACCCGGCTCCCCGCGAGGATTGCCCGATCTGCCTGGACGAGCGCCAGTACGTCGGCTGGAACGGCCAGCAGTGGACTTCGCTGGCGGAACTCAAGGCAGCCGGGCACCGGGGCAGGGTCGAGGAAGAAGGCCCCGGTGTCGTCGGGATCGGCGCGGAGCCCGCCACAGCTATCGGCCAGCGGGCGCTGCTGGTCCGCACGCCGGGCGGCAACGTGCTCTGGGACATGATCACATACCTCGACGACGATCTCGTCGCCCAGGTGAGCGCCCTCGGCGGGGTCAGCGCGGTCGCGATCAGCCATCCGCACTACTACGGAACGATGGTTGACTGGGCGCACGCCTTCGGTGCCCCCGTCTACGTTCACTCCGCCGACCGCCAGTGGATAGCCAGACCCGACGACTCAGTCGTGTTCTGGGAGGGAGACACCAACGTCATCGGCGACGGGCTCACCCTGATTAATGCGGGCGTCCACTTCGACGGTGGTCAGGTGCTGCACTGGTCGGACGGCGACAGTGGCAACGGAGCCCTGTTCTCCGGCGACATCCTCCAGGTCGTGCCGGACCGCCGCTGGGTCGGCTTCATGTACAGCTACCCGAACCTCATTCCCGAACGGCCCCGCACGATACGCCGCGCGCTCTCACTGCTGGAACCGTACCGGTTCGACCGGGTCTACGGCGCCTGGTGGAAGCGCGTCGTCTACGCTGACGGTGCCGCCGCGGTCCGCCGATCCGCCGACCGCTACCTCGAGTTCGCCCTGGACGACACAGCCCCTTAACCGCCTGCACCAGCGAACTCCCGGCCGGCGGTCTTCCGGAGCGGAAGTTGCCCGGGCTGCCATGGCGGCCATGTCTGAGACGATTGGCGGTGTGCACAACCCATGGCTACCCGGACGACCCGGTGAGTGAGAAGCCATGCGCTGGTACGTGATCGCTCTGAGAAATCACCTGGATTCCAACTTCTACGGGCGCGCCAGCCGCACGGAATTCTGGATGTTCTACCTTGTCAACGCTGTCATCGTAGGCGTGCTCGCCGTGACCATCAGGGTCCTGATCCTTTTGCGGCACGCCGCTCAAAGCCATCAAGGAGCAGCAGCAGCACAGCCGGCGTTCTCGGCGCTGCATGTTGCCGTCGCCGTACTCGTGCTCTACGTCGTCGTGATGATTTTCCCAAGCCTGACCGTGGCGGTACGGCGGTTGCATGACACCGGCCGACCCGGGCCGTATCTGCTCTTCTGCTATATCCCGTTCGGCTTCATCTGGCTGCTGACCTTCTTCGCCGAAAAGGGCCAGGCAGGTGACAACCAGTACGGCCCGGACCCAAGGAGTGCGGTCAGCGGCGGACCGGCAACCCGGAAACCGGCCGGATCCTCCTGACCCGGAAGGGCGACTGCCGTCTCCCATGCCACCGCCTGCAGCAGACGCCCGAAGCGTCTCATACCCGCCGGCGCGGGACGACCCCAGCGAATGGACGGTCATCAGGCGCGGGTGGCGCGGTGGTCCGGATAGTCAGCCGGGGCAGCAGCAGATGGACCAGGGGCCCGATACCGACCGCGTACAGAACGGTGCCGGCCCCGACAGTCCCGCCGAGCAGCCACCCGGTGGCAAGGACGGTCAGTTCTATGCACGTGCGCACCACGCGCAGCGAATGGCCACGTCCAGCGATGCCGGTCATCAGGCCATCCCGGGGCCCAGGCCCCAGCCCAGCCCCGAGGTAGCAGGCGGTGGCGACGCCGTTGAGCAGGACCCCGCTGAGCAGGGCCGCCCATCGCAGCGGAAGGCTGACCGGAGCGGGAACCACGGCGAGCACCAGGTCGATCACGGTACCGATGACCACCACGTTGCAGGCGGTGCCGACCCCCGGGCGCTGGCGCAGTGGGACCCACATCAGCAGCACCGCGGCGCCGACGATGATGGACCAGGTTCCGATGGGGATTCCGGTCCGGCGGGCAAGACCCTGATGGAGCACGTCCCAGGGGTCCAGGCCGAGCCCGCCAAGCACCAGCAAAGCGTCGCTGACCCCGTACAGGATCAGCCCCGTGAACAACTGACCCAGGCGCCGTGCCAGCGCCTCGCGCGGTGGCGCACTGACGACCCACTGAGCGGCCTTCGCGAGCCTCACGATCCCCTCCCCGTTGCCAATTGGCTCAACACCGGCCACACTGACAGTCAAATGGCTATCTGAAAAGAGCCAATTGACACGTAATGGCCTGGGGGTTGGGGCTGAGCCTGGGGCTGGGCCTGGGGGCTGGGCCTGGGGCTGGGTAGGCCTGGGGCCTGGGAGCGGGAGGCTGGAGGATGGCGATGAGGACCGTTTCGGAGCCACACCTGGTCCGGCTGCTCGGCGATTGGCAGGGCGCGCAGGCCCGGGGAGGCGGGCGCGACGGTGCTCCGGCCTATGCCCGGCTGGCCGGGGCCATCCGGGCCTTGCTGCTTGATGCCCGGCTGCCCGCCGGCGCACGTCTGCCGGCTGAGCGCCGGCTCGCGACCGTGCTGGGGATGAGCCGGACCACGGTCGCCACTGCCTACCGGCTGCTGCGTGAGGACGGGTACCTGACCAGCCGCCAGGGTTCCGGCAGTGTCACGGCGCTACCGCCGGGACGGCTGCGCCGGCATGCGCCCTGGACCCCGGCGGTGAGCGATGACGTGGACGCACTCGACCTGGCGCTGGCCGCGCCGGAGGCGTGCGACCAGGTTCCCGAGGCCATGGCCGCAGCGCTGGACCTCCTGCCGGCTTACCTGCACGGGCACGGGTACGACAGCTACGGCCTGCCGGTCCTGCGGGAGGCGATTGCCCACCGGTACACCCAGCGGGGACTGGCGACAGCAGCCGAGCAGATCTTCGTGACCAACGGCGCGCAGCATGCCATGGACCTTGTGCTGCGCTGCCTGATCAGCCCGCTCGACCCGGTGCTGATCGAATCCCCGACCTACCCGAACACCCTGGACATGCTGACCATGGCCCGGGCCCGGATGGTGGCGGTGGGCATGACCCCGGCGGGGTGGGACGTCGGCCTGCTGGTGTCGTCGCTGCGCCACAGCCTGCCCAGACTGGCCTACCTCATGCCCGACTTCCACAACCCGGCCGGGCACCTGATGGCAGCGCAGGACAGGGCCACGCTGGCTGCCGCTGCCGCTGCTGTCGGCACCCGCCTGGTCATCGACGAGACCTTCGCCGAATTGCCGCTCGGCCACGAGAGGGGATCCGCGCAGCCGGCCCCGTTGGCCGCCTGGGACCCGGCCGGGCAGGTGATCACGATCGGCTCGATGAGCAAGACGTTCTGGGCCGGGCTGAGGGTCGGCTGGGTTCGCGCCGACCCCGGCCTGGTCAGCCAGTTGCAGGCCACCCGCGGCCCCTCTGACCTGGCCAGCCCGGTGGTTGAGCAGCTCGCCGCTGCCTGGCTGCTGGAACGTGCGGACACTTTGCTCCCGGCCCGCCGTGCGGTCCTGACCCAGCGCAGGGACGCACTCGCGGCCGCACTTGCCGAGCACCTGCCGACGTGGACCTTCCGCCTCCCCGAGGGCGGTCTTTCGATCTGGGCCCGGCTGGGCGCCCCGGTCAGCAGCGTTCTGGCCCAGACGGCGGAACAGCACCACCTGCGGCTGGTGCCCGGCCCACGGTTTGGTCCCGGCGGCGGTCTGGAAGGCTACCTGCGGCTGCCGTTCACGCTCCCCGGACCCGAACTCGCCGAGGCGGTCAGCCGGCTCGCGGCCGCGCACGGCAGCCTCGGGCCGCCGGGGACCCCGCCGCCAGCGGTGGCGCGCACCCCGGTCGCCTGAACGACCATGCGGCCGGGTCATCCCGCCGGGCCTGCCGGGGTCCGGGCCCACGATGTCCGGGGCCCGTGAAGTCCAGCCCTCATGATGTCCGGCATGGGCAAAGATGAGAACATGCGCGGTTGTGGTGAACGAGCTTGGCGGGCCCGGTGTTCTCGCCGCGCGCCGCACGACAGGCAAACTGCTCCTGCTGCCCCGCTGACCGGCCCGGGGGCGCCATGCTGACGGTGGTGACCGGCGTCGACTCCGTCCGCAAGGTGACCGCCAGCCGCCGGATCCGGGTGATCACCATCATCGGCTGCGCACTGGTCTGGACCGTGCTGGGCGTCGGGGTGATCACCAGTTTCTCCACCGCGCTGAACGATTCGCTCCTNNCTTCTTCTTCGTCCGGCGCGGTCACTACGCCATCACCGAGATCTTCCGCCCCGGGTAGGGTGGGCCGCCCGGCGAGGTCCCGAGTTCAATTTTCGTGAACTCCGGCCTTTACGGGAACTGGGCGTGGCGCGGCCTGCTGTGCTACCTGCTCGGCCTCGCGCTGGAAATCCCCTTCATGGCGCTCAGCTTCTACCCCGGGCCGGCTGCCAGCGCCCTGTCCGGCGTGGACATCTCCTTCGTCGTCGGGCTGGTGGTGGCGGGCGGGACCTACCTGCTGATCACCCGTGGCCTCGACCTGTCCGCGGAACAGCCGGCGATCGAGCGCAGCGAGGCCGAACTGGCCGCCATGGCGCAGGCGTGACGCCGGTGGACCAGGGTGCTGAGCAGGAGGTGCTAGCGGCTGCGGCCCGGCTGGTGACCGCGTTCGCCGCGAGTGACGCCGAGCGGAATTTCGCCTGCTTCGTGCCTGAGGCCAGCTTCGTCTTCCACAACGTGGCCGGCTGGCTTGGTGAGCGGAGCGAGTACGAGCGACTATGGACGTCGTGGGAAGTGGATGGGTTCCGGGTGGAGGCGTGCCGCTCCCTTGAGCCGAGGGTGAGCCTGGTCGCCACGGATGTGGCAGTGTTCACCCACCGGGTGCGGACCCGGCTGGCCGGGGTGAGCGGCGAACTGGCCGAACGGGAGACCATCGTGTTCCATCGCTCGCCGGAGGGAGCCTGGCTCGCCGTCCACGAGCACCTGTCGCCTGACCCAGTGGAGGACAACGCATGACTGAACTCCCGGCAGGTCCCCCCGACGCCCGGGCTGTGCCGCGGTTCGCCGGCCCCGACACCTTCGCCAGGTTGCCCAGGCTGGCCGACGTGAACTCGGCCGCGGTGGCGGTGCTCGGCGTGCCGTTCGATTCGGGTGTCTCCTACCGCCCCGGCGCACGGTTCGGCCCTGCCTCGGTGCGGGCCGGCTCCAAACTGCTCCGCCCGTACCACCCGGGGCTGGGCGTGGAACCCTGGAACGTCCACCAGGTGGCCGACGCCGGTGACGTCGCCGTCAACCCCTTCGACCTGGCAGAGGCGGTCAGCCAGGTCGAGGCCGGGGCCCGGTCGGCACTCACGGCCGCCGGCCATCTGATCGCCGTGGGCGGGGACCACACCATCGCGCTGCCGCTGCTGCGGGCCACCGCCGAGCGGCACGGCCCGGTTGCCCTCATCCACTTCGACGCGCATCTGGACACCTGGGACACCTACTTCGGCGCGCCTTACACCCACGGCACGCCGTTCCGGCGGGCTGTCGAGGAGGGGCTGCTGGCACTCGAATGCTCCGCCCACGTGGGAGTGCGGGGACCGCTGTATTCGGCCGCTGACCTGTCCGAGGACCGCGGGCTGGGGTTCGCGACGGTGTCCACGGCCGAACTCGCCCGGCGAGGGGTGGACGAGGCGGTCGACCGGATCCGCCAGCGTGTCGGCAACCGCCCGGTGTACGTGAGTGTGGACATCGACGTGCTCGACCCGGCACACGCGCCCGGCACCGGTACGCCTGAACCGGGTGGGCTCACCACCAGGGAACTCCAGCTGATCCTGCGCGGCCTGGACGGCGTGCGGCTGGCCGGGGCCGACGTGGTCGAGGTCTCCCCGCCCTACGACCACGCCGAGCTCACCGCGCTGGCGGCGGCTAACGTCGTCTACGAACTGCTCGGCCTGTTCGCGCTCGCCGATGCCCCGTCCCCGCGATCCGCGGACGGCGCCTGGAACCAGGCAGCGCCGGGCGCGACGTGATCACGCTCGCGGTCTGCCAGCTCGCCCTGGGCGTCGGTGACCTGGACGCGAACGCGGCAGCCGCCGCCGCGGCCGTGGCGCAGGCGGCAGCAAGGAACGCCCGCCTGGTGGTCCTGCCGGAGCTGTGCGACACCGGTTATGTGTTCCGTGCCGCCGCCGAAGCCCGCGCCCTGGCATCCCCTGCCGGCGGCAACCCCACGCTGGGCCGGTGGCAGGCACTCGCCGCCCAGTTCGGCGTGGTGATCGCCGGCGGGTTCTGCGAGGTGGCCGGGGACGGCATCCTCTACAACAGCGCCGCCGTCGTGGACGCGTCAGGAACGCTGGCCGTGTACCGGAAGGCGCACCTGTGGGACGCCGAGAAACTCATCTTCACCCCGGGTGACGCACCGCCCCCCGTGGTGCACCTGCCGTTCGGCAAGGTCGCCCTGATGATCTGCTACGACCTCGAGTTCCCGGAGTGGGTGCGGCTGGCCGCGCTGGCCGGTGCCGACCTCATCGCGGCGCCGGTGAACTGGCCGGCGATGCCGGTCCCGGCGGGAGAGCGGCCGGCAGAGGTCGTGCGGGTGCAGGCCGGCGCCTCGGCCAACGGCGTGTTCATCGCGGTCGCCGACCGCTGCCGGGACGAACGCGGTGTCTCCTGGGTGGGCGGGACCGTCATCGTCGGACCGGACGGTTACCCGCTGGCGGGCCCGGTCGTGGCTGACCGGCCCGCGGTGCTCACCGTGGAATGCGACCTGTCCCGCGCCGCGGACAAGCGTTCCAGCGCGCATAACGACGTGCTGGCCGACCGCCGGCCCGCCCTGTACGGCCAGGTATCGCAGGACTGACCGGGAACCAGCAAGCCGGAGTCCCGCCCCTGATATATCTTGATATCAAGGTATATTGCGCGGGAAGGGAGGCCGCTGTGATCCACCATGTCCAGCTCGCATGCCCGGCCGGCAGCGAGGACGCGCTGCGCGGCTGGAATTCCTTGAGCGGGCCGGGCCGGGCTGAGCGGGCCGGCGCGGGACGGAACGTCAGGCGGAAAGATCTTGGGCGGTCAGTTCTCCATGGCGATCTTGGCGGCCCGGACGCGGCTGCGCTGGTCCTCGCGGGCTTGCGGGATGATCACGACCGGGCAGGCGGCGGCACGCAGGCAGTCGCTGGTGATCGAGCCGATGAGTGCACCGCTGACCGAGCCGTAGCCGTGTGAGCCGACGACCAGCAGGTCAGCGCGCTGCGTTGCGGCTATCAGGGCGATGCTGGCGCGGGAGCGCACCGGCCGCGGGCCGGCCCCCCGGCCAGGTGGTTCGCCCGGCCCGGTTTCGATGCTGACCTGCACCTTCGCCAGGGGCCCGGCCAGGACCTCGGAGAGCATGTTCGTGAGCATCTCGCGGGCCTCGCCCTGCGCCCAGGGGGACGTGCGTGGTGGCATCGGCACCACGGTGTGAACCACTTTCAGCCGCGCCTTGCGGTGCAGTGCCTCGGCCGCTGCCCAGCGGAGGGCGTCCCTGGAGGTGAAGGAGTCGTCAACCCCGACCACGATCATGCCGAACCGCGGTGGCCTGTCCTGGCCTTCCCGCACCGCGGCCACCGGGCAGGTGGCGAACGCCGCCGTGCGCCGTGACACCGACCGGAATATCCCAGAAAACGCGCCGCGCACGTGCGAGCCGACGACCAGCAGGGCCGCGCCGTGGCTGGCCGCAGTCAGTGCCTCGGCCGCGTGGCTTTGCACCGTCAGCCGCTCCACCCCGGCGGGAAGCCGCTCGAACGCCTGCGCGAGCAGATCCCGCAGCAGGGCCTCGGCCTCGGGCCGGCGGCCCGGTGGCTCCCAGGCATGCACCACGTGCAGATGTGTCTGGCGGAGNNCCCACCACGATGCGGTCCTGATTCCCGCACAACGGCGAGTGCACGTGCGGCTCGTCCATGACCTTTCGCACCCCCGTGGCCTCATGCCCCACTCATTTCCAGGCTGTGCCGTGAGCGCGGCGGGAGGAAGGGAACACCGCACTGGAAAGGAAGGGAACAAGGTCGGGCCAGGCCAGGACGTTTGGCAGTGGGCCGGCAGCGCGGCGGCGCGGTGCGCTGGTAGGGGGTGGTGGCCCTGGCAGTGGGGCGTGCGGGTTGCGTGCTCGCACCTATGACCGGGCGCAACCGGGGTAGGAACCTCCCCGGCGGGACCGGCGGGGCGGGGGGGGCGCCGGCGGGCGGGAG
>DPMS01000213.1 GCA_003541285.1 Actinomycetota bacterium | reverse complement strand
CGGCCGATCGGCAGCTTCCAGGCGATCAAGCACCGGTGCGCTGACCTGCTCCTGGAAGTGGAATCCACCCGATCGGCGGTCAGCTACGGGGCATCGGCGGTGGCCGAGGACTCCGCGGAAGTGCCAGCCGTGGCCTCGCTGGCACAAGCCTGCGCGTCGGAGACGTTCTTCCACGTAGCCGCCGAAAACATCCAGATCCACGGTGGCATCGGCTTCACCTGGGAACACGACGCCCACCTGTACTTCAAGCGCGCGAAGTCCAGCGAACTGCTGCTCGGGGACGCCGCCTACCATCGTGAGCGGCTGGCCACCAGAATCGGGATCTAGCCGGCCGGGTAGCCGGCCGGCACTGGCCCGGAGCGGGTCGTCCGGCCCGATGATCTGGCGGCCGGTGACCGTGCCGCCGTGCCACTGGATCGAGAATGTCCATGATGTCGTCGCCCTCAAGGCCGACGACCTCCCGGTAGAACCGGTCGAAGAAGACCGTGTGCCGCGCCTCGTCCTCGATCTGCGCGGCGATGTGGAGCTTCTCCTCCTCGCTGGCGCCGATCATGAACACCGGCAGCTCGATTCGACCTGCCGCTCACCGTGGTGGAAGCCGGAAGCGATGGCGAGGAACGACTGCCGCTCAGCCTCGGTCATCTTCTCCTTCCAGGTGGGTACCCAGGCCGGGGTCCCTGGTCACGGGTAGTTCAGTGGGCTCCCGAGGCCGGTCACCAGGTCGTAGCCGGTGCCCGCGGTGCAGTCGGTGCCGCAGTTCCCGTTGGTCCCGCTGGTGATGTCCCGCAGGTTCGTGGCGTAACCACCTGAGTAGAGGGCGGCATCACCCTGGAGAGCGGTTGCTCCCGCGGCCGTGCCGGCGGCCAGGATCCCCGCCCAGTCGGGGGCCCCCACGCTGGTGCCGCCCAGCGTGAACCAGCCAGACTGGCCCCGGTAGCTGGTGCTGTCGTACACAGACACGCCGGTGCTGGGGTTCGCGTCGAAGGAGACGTCGGGGATGCCCCGCTTGCCGCCGGTCAGGGCCGAGATCGGCGAGGCGCCATAGACCGGGCCGGTGTAGCCGGACTGGAAGCCGGGGAGCGCCTCCACGGCCGAGGCGCCACCGCCGGACCCTGACCACGCCGTCTCGCTGGTGAAGCCAGCACAGGAGGTCCCGCTGCAGCCGTTGAGCGTCGTGCCGCCGACCGCCATGACGTCCGGTGAGGCAGCGGGGTATTCAGCGCCGTGCCCGCTGTCACCGGCGGATGCCGTGTAAAAGGTGCCGGCGTGGGCCAGGTCAGCGTCATAGGCAGTCTCGCCGCTGGACTCGCCGCCACCCCAGCTCATGGAGACCTCGGTGGCACCGGTGCTGTTCGCGTAGGAGACCGCGCCGAACAGGTTGGTGTTGCTGTTACCCGCCGCCTCGACCAGCACAATCTTGGCACCCGGTGCCTCAGCGTGTGCCCACTCAATGTCGAGCGACTCCTCCAGCACCCATCCGCTGTTCGCCCTGGGTGTGCCCTGCGGGCCGGCCTGCTCGAAGCACGCCCCGGACTGGGAAAGCGACGTGCACGTGGACAGCTGCGGGTACCCGTACTGAGCGCCGAAGGTGTTGAGGTCAGACAGTGCATGCGGGTCGTGGTAGGCATCCACGATGGCGATGATCTGGCCAGCGCCCGCACCGGAGGACGGCGAGAGCCCCGGCAGCGAGTAGACGGACTGGATCGCGCTGGGCGGCAGGCCGGCCGGCGAGGAACGGGACAGCTTCGGCTTCCCGTCCGGCAGGCGGCCGATCACCTTGACCCTGAACGGCGGACTCGACGTCCCGCCGGAGGCACCCGGCGTCACCGCCAGGGCGGTACCGGCAGACAGCACCACCGTGACCAGCACCGCGGTGCCGGCCGCAAGCATCGTCATCCGTCCAGGCCCCATGCAAGCTCTCCCTTCCCGCCCGCCGCACGCGAGCAAGCCAGCACATCCTCGACAGCCGAAATCCCAGCTGACGGCCGGAGATCCTGCCATGAACCCCGATACAGCCGAGCCCCGGCCCGGGGGAAGGCCGGGGACCCATGCTCAACAGATCCCTGCTCGATGGCTAAACGCACGTACGCAAGGGCCTGTTACACCCAGGGCGGCAAGACCGCGGCAAGCCCAGGTCCCCTGCCGGGATGGGGACCGGGCCGCCGCGTTCTGGGCCCAGCAGGGCCGCGTGGGTGCGGCTAATGGGTGCTGGTCGGCTTTCCGGTCGGGTGGCTGGTGGGCGGGCCGGACGGGTGGCCAGTCGGCTGGCCGGACGGGACCTGCGATGGCAGGGTGCTCGGCCGGCCGGACGGGTNNGCCGGACGGGTGGCCGGACGGAGCCGTCCCTGGGTGGGCGATCCCGGCGCAGTAGGCGGTCACGTTGGCAGCCCCGCCCGCTGCGGTCGACAGGTTGCGGAAGGCTACTGCCTTCTGTTTGGCGCTGCCATGTGCCTTCAGGTGCGCGTATGCGGTGCACAGTCCGTACGCGGCGTGGCCCGTCGCGTCCGGCCCCACCGGGGCTGCCGAAGGCGCCGGATGCGCGCTGTGGGGCGCGGGTGGTGCCCCGATCGTGTCATGAGCGAACGTCTGCACCGAGGCCGGCAGGGCACCGGCGTACGCGGCGGCGGCGGCACCGCCGAGGGTGACCGCGGCGACCGCACCAGCCGCGGCGAGTTTGGCGCTGAGCAGCGAAGTAAGCAAGGGACGCCTCCACGGGCGTGAGCGGGGTGAATTTGTCGGACATGTCGACCGCACCGCGGGACACCGCCAGGGCACTCGCCTCAGCAGCCAGTTTCCTGACCGCCGGCGCCACGTTCAGCGCGGCGATACCCACCGCCTCCAGGCGCAGCCCGCCGGCTGCGTCCCAGGGCAGCAGGTTCCCACCGAGCGGGGCGTGGAAGGCGGTGTCCCCGACTGCGGGGACACCGGTTGGCGCTGACCACGGGAAGGCCACCATGTCACCGTCCGGAGCGTCACGGCCGGCCATTGCGTTACACCCCGCTGCCGCCAGAGCCTGGGCAAGCTTGCGCCCACTATCGCGCCAGTGAAGCCGAAGCCGCGCAGGATGCTGGCCACGCCGCCAGGTACCGACTCCGAGAAGACAATCGGGCCCGCGATCTATCGGCAGAACGTTGGTCGGCAGGGTAGACACACCAGCTGTGGCCAAAGCTGGTCCATGCTGGAAGGCGAGCTGCAGGCCTGCCGCAACCGCCCGTACTGCCCGGGCGAGACGGCACTGTCCAGGACGCGTAACAGAATGTCCCGCCGGGAGCGGACATCCTGCTGCTGGCCAGGCTCGGTGCCTGAGGTGATCAACCGCCGCGGACTGGACACCGCTGCGATCTGCCCCTTATGGCTTACGGCCCATCCCGGCGTAGGCAGGAATCCGGACTGCGGGATCGGCCAGGTCACGCCATTGCGGCAGGGGTACGAGGCCGGGGTCGACGAGGTCCAGGCCGTCGAAGAAGCCGGCGATTTCCTCCCGGCTCCGCGGCGTGAACTGGTTTGGCCCCAGCCGCGCGTTGTATCGCGCGGCACCGGTGGTCATCTGCTCGGTGTCGATGTCCCTGGTGGTGTCTGACATTGTCAGGTAGCTGCCCGGCGGCACGGCACCCATCAGCCGGGAGGCAATCTGGTGCGGGCCGGCGGAGTCCGGGATGTACTGCATGACGCACAGCACCATGACCGCAATGGGTTTGCTGAAGTCGAGCACCTTCGCGGCCTCGCGCAAGACCGAGTCGGTGTCCCGTACGTCGGCGTCGATATAGGCGGTGGCGCCCTCGGGGGTGCTGGTCAGCAGCGCCCTGGCGTGGGCCAGCACGATCGGGTCGTTGTCCACATACACGACGCGGCACTCCGGCGCGATCGCCTGCGCTACCTCGTGGGTGTTCTCGGCGGTCGGCAGGCCCGTCCCGATGTCCAGGAACTGCCGGATCCCTGCCCCGGCGGCCAGGTACCGCACTGCGCGGCGCAGGAACGCCCGGTTGGCCCGCACGGTCGGCACAACTACGGGGCTGATCGCCATCATTTCCTCGGCGGCTTCGCGGTCAGCCTCGTAGTTGTCCTTCCCGCCAAGGAGGTAGTCGTAGACCCGGGCCGGATGCGCGATGCTGGTGTCAAAGGATGGCGGCTCGCCTGCCGTGTCCGGGGTACCGCCGCGTGTCCCGGCTGCTGCAGCGTCCTGGCTGGTCACTGGCTGGTGTCCTCTCGGTAGGCTGCTCCGGCTTCTGGTGTCGCTGCCCAGGCCAGCGGCCGGGAGCCGGTATCTCGTGTCTCGCCGGTGATCTCAGTGTGGAAGACGGCGGTGCGGTCCAGGCTGAGCGCTGCGCCGCTGGGCCTGCGGATGACGCCGAAGGAGCAGCTGGCACGCGACTTACGCACACTGGGAGGCTACCAACGTCCGGAAGTGTCCGCAGACCGCGAAAGAGCCGCGCCTGCCTGGCATCGGCCGCGCTGATCAGCTTGTGGGTACCGTCTGTTCCAGGAAGCTCGCCGCGAGCAAGGTGCCGGGCCGCACCCTGGCGTTGCCCGGCGAAGCAGGCTGTTCCGGCGGTTCCGCTATCCTGCCGGTGCCGGGTTCTTGACAGACCGGCGGCTGGGCGGTTTCGCGGCCCGGGCCGCGCAGAGCGCGAGGGAGTGCCCATGCCCGAGCATTCGCCGTACTGCGTGGTCGTGGTCGGCGCCGGGTTCGCAGGAATCGGCATGGCCATGGCGCTCGAACAGGCGGGCATGCGGGACTTCCTGATCGTCGACCAGGGCGACGACCTCGGGGGGACCTGGCGGGACAACACCTACCCCGGCGCCGCCTGCGACGTGCCGTCGAACCTGTACTCGTTCTCGTTCCGGCCGGAACGGTGGAGCCGCCGCTTCCCCCCGCAGCAGGAGACCCTGGCCTACCTGCACGCGCTGTCCGAGGAGCATGGGCTCGGCCCTCACCTCCGCTTCGGTTCCGGCGTCGCCGCCGCCGAGTTCGACGAGCACCGCGCACTGTGGAATCTCACCCTCGACGATGGCGGCACGCTCCAGGCAACCGCCGTCGTCTCCGCCGTCGGGCAGCTCAACCGGCCCGCCCTGCCCGACATCGCGGGCCGCGGCGATTTCACCGGCCCGTCGTGGCACTCCGCCCGCTGGAAGCACGGTGCCGACCTCACCGGCCGGCGGGTGGCCGTCGTCGGCACCGGGGCCAGCGCCATCCAGTTCGTGCCCGAGGTCGCCAAGGCCGCCGCCCACGTCGACGTATATCAGCGCAGCGCCCCTTATGTGCTGCCCAAGCCCGACCGGCCCTACCGCCACGCCGAGCAGGTCATCTTCGACTGGTTTCCCCTGGTGCGCAAGGCCGACCGGCTGCGCACCTTTATCTACGGCGAGCTGCTCACAAGCGGCTTCGTCATGTCACCGAAGCTTCTCGCCGCGCCGATGCGGCTGTGGCGCCGCCAGCTCCGGGCGCAGATCACCGACCCGCACCTGCGCCGCAAGTGCGTCCCCGACTACGTGATGGGCTGCAAGCGGGTGCTGTTCTCCAACGACTGGTACCCGACGCTGGCCCGCCCGAACGTCGAGCTCGTCACCGACCCGATCGAGCGCATCGTGCCCGACGGTGTGGTCACGGCGGGCGGCGTCACCCGCCCGGCAGACGTGATCATCTACGGCACCGGGTTCCAGACGCTCGACTTCCTGGCACCCATGTCGGTGACCGGTCTCGGCGGGCGCCGGCTGCACGAGATCTGGCGCGACGGGGCCGCGGCGTACCTCGGGATCGCCGTCTCGGGGTTCCCGAACCTCTTCATGCTCTACGGGCCCAACACCAACCTCGGCGGCAACTCGATCATCTACATGCTCGAAGGCCAGATCGCCTACGTGCTCAGCGCTCTCCGGGCACTCGAAGAGGAGGGCCTCGACTGGCTCGACGTGCGTCCCGAGGTGCAAAAGGCGTTCAGCTCCTGGGTGGATGCCGCCAGCCGGACCTCGGTGTGGGAGAGCGGATGCCACAGCTGGTACACGACGGCCTCGGGGCGCAACACCAACAACTGGCCCGACCACACCTTCCTGTACCGGCACCGCGTCCGCCGCTTTCACATCGCCAGCTACCGGGTCATGCCGAAGCGCCCGGCCACGGCCGCGCCCGGTGCCGTCCGCGCCGGTGCCGGCCTGGCATGACTTCCCGCCGCCCCGGCCGCACGAGCGCACCCCGCACGGGCGGCCTTCGGCTGCCACCGGCGCTCATGCGCGTGGGGGTGCGGCAGCTCGGCCGCCATGCCCTTGACCCCGGTCTGCCCTGGCAGCGCCAGCGCCAGCGCCTCGACCGGCTCATGCGAGTCTCGCTGTTGCCGCGGGGCACGACCATCGCCGAGAGCGTGCTGAACGGGGTGCGCACCGAGGTGGTAGCGGCCCGCGGGGCGCGCCCCGGGCGCACCGTCGTCCACTTCCACGGTGGCGGCTACTGCGTGGGCTCGGCGCGCATGGTGCGGGCCTGGGCGGCGCACCTGAGCGCCCAGGCGGCATGCCGGGTCGTGGTGCCCGAGTACCGGCTGGCGCCCGAGCACGCTCATCCCGCCGCCCTCGACGACGCCCACCGCGTCTTGAGTGCGCTGATCAGCGAGGTCGGCCCGGCCTCCATCGTGGCGTCCGGGGACTCGGCCGGCGGGGGCCTTGCCCTGTCTGCCGTTCTCGCCCTGCGCGACGGGAGCGCGGAGCTTCCCGCGGGGTGCATCCTCATGTCGCCGTGGCTCGACCTTTCCAGCGACCGCCTGGCCGTCCCGGAACTGGTGCGCCGAGACGTTCTGCTCAGCCCGCGCTGGCTCAGGGCCTGCGCCATCGCGTATGCCCACCCGTCAACCTGGGCGGACCCCTCGGTCTCACCGCTGCTCGCCGGGCACAGCGGCCTGCCGCCGCTACTGATCCAGGCAGGATCCGACGATCTGCTCGCCCCCGACGCCGGGCGCCTGGCTGCCAGCGCCTCGGCCGCCGGAGTGGACGTCACTTATACCAGGTGGCCGCGCATGTGGCACGACTTCGCGCTGCAGCCCGGCCTCCTCGCTGCCGCCGACGGCGCGCTGTCCCAGGCAGCCTGGTTCGTGGAGGCGGTGACGGGCGGCTCCTGACAGTGCGCCCGCGGGAGGTCCGGGCCCGGTTCAGTGGCCTGCGCAGGGCCTGTCCAGCCGGCTGGGTCCAGCGGCCCTTGTGAACGGTGTCGGCTATCGGCCTGCGCCAGCTGCTCAGGTCGCGCGGTGGCTCCTTGCCGTAGCCGATGGAGATCGCCCCAATCGGGGTGAACTGCGGCGGCTCCCCGGACGCCACACGGAAGGCATCGATCCGGTGCCGGGGGGATGCCGAAGAAACAAGCCGTTGCGGATCAGTGAGCATGAGTAAGCTCCCGGTCCGTAGCCAGCGGTTGCCCGCTGGCGGTCCCGGTCTGACTCACGCGCGTGATGCCGGGTTCCCGCTTCCCGGGGATGCGCCCGGCGCGGCCGGGTCTTACAGTCCCTCCACAGGCGTTTTGCCTCTCCGCCCCACTGGCGGCGAGGGGCGGTTGCGGGTCATCCCGGCGACGTTCAGGTCCTCGGCCACGACTGTCCCGTACCGGCTGGCGAGGCTCGTGGTGGCCTTGTGGAGCGCGTCGGCGCGGGCGCTGGCCACGCGGGCGTGGATGCGGGCCGGGCGCGCCGCCACCTCGCGCCGGTTCGCGGAGCCTTCTGCCTTGCCGGAGTGCGCGCGGCTGGCGCGGCGCAGCCTGCGCAGCGATGCGCGGAGAGCCTTCGGGCCATCCACGGCGATCACATTCCCGGCGTCATCCACGCCGGTCAGCAAGGTCTTCACCCCGAGGTCGACGCCGATCGCGCCGCCAGGCCTTCTTGAATCTCGGGAACCCGGGGGCCGACGGCCCTTGCGCTCGCCCTTGCCGGACTTGGCGAAGTCGCGGAGCGACCGGTCCAGGTCGCGGAACGCTTCCTGGTAGTTCGACGCATTTGGAGTTCTCGCCCCCGCCATGCCAGTGCGGGGTCGGTCTTCTTGGCCGTGTTCCACAGCTTGTGCAGGCCGATGGCCGAGTACCACGTGCCCCCGGCCTCGTACCGCTCGATGCACCTGGCGAGGCCCCAGTTCCAGGCGAACCGGGAAGCGCCAGCGTGCGAGCAGCAGCCACGCTCGTCATGGGGCGTCCCGTCCAGAGCGAAACGGTACGCCTGCGCACCATCCGCCGGCGGCGGACAACCTCCTGCAGCTCCACGGCCGCAACCTGCCAACCGGGGAGGGGGGCCCGTCGCGGCGCCTGCGCATACCGTGATGTGGTCGGCGCGCTGCCCGCGCCGGTGTGGACGTGCAGGCAGGACGGCGATGCGCGGGGCACCGGCACGACAGGAGATGACATCGTCGTCCCCCTAGTACTACAGGGCTAGA
>DPMS01000164.1 GCA_003541285.1 Actinomycetota bacterium | reverse complement strand
CTTGAGCAGGAACCCGCTGGCTCCGGCCCGCAGCGCCTCGTACACGTATTCGTCGAGGTCGAAGGTGGTCAGCATCAGTACCCGCGGCGTGTGCGGGCCGCCGGGGGTGAGGATCTGGCGGGCGGCCTGCAACCCGTCCATAACCGGCATCCGCACGTCCATCAGCACCACGTCGGGGTTCAGGCGGTGTGCCTGGCGCACCGCGTCCGCGCCGTCGACAGCCTGCCCGGCAACCGTGATCCCTGGTGCGGCCGCGAGCATGGCGGCGAAGCCCTCACGGACCATGGCCTGGTCGTCGGCGATCAGGCAGCGGATGACCGCGCCGTCCGGGGGTGGCCCGTTGGAGGTCATGCCGCTGATCCGCTGAGCGGCAGGACGGCGGACACCACGAACCCGCCGTCAGGCGCCGGGCCGGCCGACAGCGAGCCGCCGAGCAGTTCGGCCCGTTCCCGCATCCCGGCCAGGCCGTGCCCTGGCCGGTGACCGTTTGCGCGCGGCGGGGCAGAAGCCTGCGGGCCGTTGGTCACGCGGAGCGTTACCGTGTCCGCGTCGTAGTGCACTGAGACCGTGACCGGGGCCCCGGCCGCGTGCCGGCCGGCGTTGGACAAGGCTTCCTGGATGATCCGGTAGGCGCACACGCCCGCGCTCGGCGGCACCTGGCCCGGCACGGGCAGCGGCGACAGTTGCACCGTCATCCCGGCCTGCCGGGCTGTGTCGATGAGTGCGGGCAGGTCCAGTAGCCCTGGCTGCGGGGCACGTGCAGCGGGCTGGTCGCTGCGCAGCACACCGAGCAGTCGCCGCATGTCGGCCAGGGCGTCGCGCGCTGACCCGCTCAGCGCGCCGAACTCGGCGCGCACCTGCTCCGGGTCCGGCAGCGCCCCTAGCCGGTGCGGCGCGCTTTCGGCCCGGATGGCCATGAGTGACATATGGTGGGCGACCACATCGTGCAGTTCGCGCGCGAACCTGGTGCGCTGTTCGAGCACGGCCAGCCGTGCCCGCTCAAGTTCAGCCTGGTCGGCCTGGTCAGCCAGGGCCTGCCGGGCCCGCCGCTCGGAACCCACCCGGTCCACCGTGACCGCCATGGCGGCGAGCGCCAGGCTGCCCAGCACGGCGGCTGCCAGGCCCGGACCGTCCTTGCCGGTCTGCAGCCACCACGGGATCAAGGTCAGCGCCCACAGCCAGCACAGCACCGGCCGCTCATGCCGGATCCCGGCCAGGCACAGCACCGTCAGCAGTACCAGTATCTGCACCGGGTTCCACGGCAGGCCGCCCCACCAGTGCTCGTGCAGCAGCGGGACCAGCAGCAGCCCGAACCACCCGGTCCGCCAGCCCAGCAGCGGGTACCGGATCGCCACCAGCAGCCCGGCCAGCCCCCAGACGGCCACGATCAGCACGTCGGTCCAGTTGAAGGCGGTGCCGAGGAAGCCGGCCTGCATGGCGAGAGCGAAGTGCCTGACCGGGAAGACCCGGGCGATCCACAAGATCCACTGCGGGGTGTTGTCGCCGAACGCGATGAAGATCCCGGACAGGAACAGCAGTGGCAGGATCACGGCGTTGACGATCACCGCCGAGGCGTCGGCGTTCGGGATGACCGCGGTGATCGCGAACCCGAGTGCGCAGAACGCGGACGCCCCGATGACCAGCATGATCAGGAACCGCAGCAGGGTGAACCCGGTGGGGATGTCCGCGCTGTAGAACGCGCGCCCGAACGCCGCGGTGATCGCCACGAGCAGCACCGAGACCAGCAGCGCGTGCACTATCCGGGCACCCAGGAACGCCGCGCTGGGCAGGGGCGTGCCGTTGGTCCGCTTGAGGATCCCGGCCTCGCGCTGGAACGTCAGCGCCACCGCGATGTTGTTGAAACAGGCGGTGATCACAGCGAAGGTGGCCATGGACGCCACGTAGTAGGTGGAACTGTTGATGGTCCGCCCCCCGCCCAGCGGGATCTTGAAGTGGCCCAGCAGGGATGTGAAGATCACCAGGAACATGAGCGGGAACGCGAAGGTGAAGAACGCCGACGCCGGGTTCCGCCAGAACGCCTTATTCACGTAACGGATCTGCCGCGCGGTCAGCACCACCCCGTTCATGCCTTCCTCCCGTGAGCTTTCCTGGCCGGTTCGGGCTGGCCGCCGCCGTCGTCGCCGGAAGCCGCGCCGGTGAGGGAGAGGTAGACGTCCTCCAGCGAGGGCCGGATGACCTCCAGCCCATCGAGGCTGACCCCGGTGTCGATGGCCCAGCCGGTGAGCCGGTGCAACGACTGGGTGACGTCTTCTGAGGTGAACTCGGTGAATCCGTCCGGCTGCACCGGCCCGGCCAGGTCGCCCGGCGGCGCTGCGTGGCCGGGCAGGCGGTACCGTACCCGCGCCCTGGCCAGTTCCCGGTTGCCCAGGGTGGCGGGGGTGCCCTCGGCGACGATGCGGCCGGCGGCGATGACCGCGACCCGGTCGGCGAGGTACTGCGCCTCGTCCATGTAGTGGGTGGTGAGCAGGACCGTCTTGCCGAGTGCCGCCAGGTTCTTGATCACATCCCACGCCTCATGGCGGGCAGACGGGTCAAAGCCGGTGGTCGGCTCGTCGAGGAAGAGCAGTTCCGGGTTGCCGACCAGGGCGATGGCCACGTCGAGCCGCCGTTTCTGCCCACCGGACAGCTTGATCACCCGGGAGCCGCTCTTGTCCTCCAGGCCGACCAGCCCGATCACCTCATCCACCGGCCGCGGCTGCGGGAAGTAGCCGGCATACATCGTGATCGTTTCCCGCACCGTGAGGTACTGCTCCACCCCGACCGATTGCAGCACGATGCCGACCCGGTTCTTGACCCGCGCCCGCTGCCGGGCCGGGTCGAACCCGAGCACGGTCACCTCGCCACTGTCGCGTGAGCGGTAGCCCTCCAGGATCTCGACCGTCGTGGTCTTGCCGGCTCCGTTCGGCCCGAGCAGGGCGAAGATCTCCCCGCGGCGGATGTCCAGGTCGATGCCGTTCACGGCCTGCACACCGGAGTACGTCTTCACCAGGCCGCGCACGTGCACGGCGGACGGTCCCTCACCCTCCGGCTGAGCGTCCCCTCCAGCCGGTCCGGCCGTTCCCGGCGCCCTGGCTTCGTCCGCGGTCCCGCCTGGCAACGCGTTCATGCCGACTCCTCCGGTGCGGCTCCCCTGGCCGGCCGTGCCCGTGCCGCTAGATCCATTATGGCCGCGCATACACCCGGTGACCGTGTGTGGGGACGGGCGTTGACACCCCCGGATCGTTCTGCCTGCAACTTGTGCACCAGGTGGAGCAGGCGCTGCGGCTCGGCCACCTCACCCGGGGCGACCAGCTGCCGACCGTCAGGGACGTCGTGGAGGCGCTGGCCATCAATCCCAGCACCGTGCTGAAGGTCTGCCGCGAACTTGAGCACCGCGCCGCGGCCACGATCTGGCTGGTCCGCCGCCGGGTGGCCTGATCGCGGTCGATAGAGCCCGCTGCTTGACCTCGCCAGATTCGGCGTGCGGCCTACTCGCGATGCCATTACTTAGTGCATCTGGATGGGTACTACGGGTAATGACTTGGGGGGAGTCTGCGGTGAAGAGCCGGGGGGAACGATGAAGCTTCGCACGATGCTGGTCCTGACGGCCGGCACAGTTCTGGTAGTGGGCACGGTGTCCGGCTTCGCCCCGGAGGTACCGGCCCGCAGCGGGCCGGTACCCGCAGCAGCCGGGGCGCTGGCCGGGCAGTCATCATCCAGCGATGTGTGCTCGGCGGCCTACTACCTCCAGGGCGATGGGCGCCTCGGCCCGAATACGCTGCCGACCACCGGCGTGCTTGCTGGCATCCTGCACGGATACCGCCGTCTTGGCGGCATGACGGTGGCCGCCTTCCTGTCCCAGTACTGGCAGGCCAGCGGAGCCACCGGCGGCTGGTCCTCCCCGCCGTTCCAGGGCTTCGCGATCGGTAAGAACGGCCGGCCGCAGAAGTCGGTCCTGCCGCTGCAGCCGGGACAGGACATCGACCGCTTCGGCGGGGAGCACGGCACCTTCCTGAGCCCGCAGGGAGTCCCGTTCGCCCGCCGGGCGCTCCCGCCGCAGAGCCTCGACGGGACTCCGCCTCAGGCCTGCGACTACCACGACTACGCGGTCATCAAGAGATTCCGGGTCGAAGCCGGGCCGGCCGCAGCCTGGTTCGCCCAGCCCGGCCACGGTGTCCAGTATGAACTGGATCCCACCCTGATCCCCGGCGCGCCACGAACGCTCGACATCACCTGGCTCATGAATCACGGTTACCTGGCACCCGTCAGCCCCTTCGCCCCGGCCAGGAGCGTGACCCGCTGAGGGACACAGACGGCAGCCCGTGTCCTCAGCCCGGCGGGGTTAGGAGTCGGCTCCTGCGCAGGTCAGCGGGGGTGGCGAAGGTTTGGCCGCGTAGCATGTGGTCTAGGGGCCGGTTTCCCCAGACGGGGCTGAGGATCTCTGAGCCGAAGTGCGCGGGCCGGCCTTGGCGTTTGGCAGGGGGATTGAGAGCGCCGCTATGACCCGGCAGCCGGTGAACGGCATCACGCTCCATGCCGCCGAATACCGGCAACTGGTTGATCAGCTGCCGGACCTTGTCCTGATTGTGGCAGACCGGGATCTGCGCATCGTGCTGGCGGGCGGCCAGGCGCTGGAACGTGCGGGCTGGCGGGCTGATGAGCTGGTGGGGCATCGCCCCCGGGAGCTAATCCCCACGTCCCTGGCCAGGACGATCGAGGAGCAGATGGCGGCTGCCCTGCGGGGCGAGAACACCGCTATATCCGTTCTGCCCGGTATTCGAACCGATTCGGTCTGGGAGGCGCGGTTCGGGCCGCTGCGCAGCCAGGACGGCGCGGTCACCGGAGTGATCTTTCTCCTGCGGGACGTGACCGCCCAGCACCGCCTCAGTGTGAGGGCACACGACTCGGAGGAACGGTTCCACTCCACGGTCGATGCGCTGCTGGATGCCTTCGCCCTGCTGTCGGCGGTGCGGGACGACTCGGGACGGATCGTGGACCTGCGCGCGGAGTACCTCAACCCGGTCGGCTGCGCCATGTTCCAGCGCTCGCTGGAGGAGGCGGTAGGGCAGCGGCTGCTCGATGTCCTGCCGTCGATGCTGCCGCTGGGGACGTTCGCGAAGCTCGTGGGCACCATCGAGACCGGTGAGCCGACCGAGTATCAGCTGCCCTGGTTCGAGGAGGACGTTCTTGCCGGGGCTTTCGAGGTCCGCGGGGCGAAGCTGGGCGATGGAATCGTGGTCACGTTCCGTGATGTCACCACCCGGGTGAAGGCTGAACAGCGGTTGCGGGCGTCGGAGGAGCGCTACCGGGTGACGCTGGAAAGCGCGGCTTCCGGGTTTGCGAACGTGGGCCTGGACGGCCGGTACCTGCGGGTCAACCGCCGGTTTTGCGAGATCACCGGGTATTCGGAGGAGGAGATGCTGGCCCGGACGTACCGGGACATCACCCACCCCGACGATATGGAACTCCACGTCGCCCAGGCACAGCGGGTTCTTTCCGGGGAGATTCCCTGGTACTCGGTGGAGAAGCGCTACATCCGCAAGGACGGCTCGGTGGTGTGGGTGGGGATAACCGTTGGGGCGCTGCGCGACGATAGGGGCAGGGTTTACGAGTACGTTGACACCATCACCGACATCACCGCGCAAAAGCACGCCCAGGATGAGGTGGCCCGGCTGAACGCCGAGCTGGAAGACCGCGTGCGGCAGCGGACGGCTGAACTGCAGGCGGCCAACCGCAATCTGGAAGCGTTCACCTACACCGTCTCGCATGACCTGCGGGCTCCGCTGACGGCACTGTCCGGGTTCACCGAGATGCTCGCCGAGGAGTACGGTGACCGGCTCGACCGCCCCGGGCTGGATTACATCGCCCGCATCCGGGCTGCCAGTGCGCGTATGGACGGCCTGATCGCCGACCTGCTAGCGCTGTCCCAGGCGAGCCGGGCCGAGATCCACACAACCCCCGTCGACCTGAGCGAACTCGCCCGCGCCACGATTGCCGGGCTCCGCCGCCGCGATCCGGGCCGGCAGGTGCAGGCCAGTGTTGAGGCGGGCGTGCAGGTCCTGGGTGATGAGCAGTTGCTGCGCACGGCGATGGAGAACCTGCTCGGCAACGCCTGGAAGTTCACCGCCAAGCGCCCCACCGGGCACATCGAGTTCGCCGCGCTGACGACGCCGGAGGGGGAGCGGGCCTGGTACGTCAAGGATGACGGCGTGGGTTTCGACATGGCGTACGTGGATAAGCTGTTCGGCGCCTTCCAGCGGCTGCACGCACGCGACGAGTTCGAGGGGACCGGGATCGGCCTGGCTACGGTGCAGCGGATCGTCCACCGGCACGGCGGCCGCGTGTGGGCCGAGAGCGCGGTCGACCGGGGCGCCTGCTTCTACTTCACGCTGGGCAAGGG
>DPMS01000214.1 GCA_003541285.1 Actinomycetota bacterium | reverse complement strand
ATCGGCCATCAGCACCACCGCGTGGGCCAGGAAATGCCGGTTCGCCTGCGCGATCTCCCTGCCATGCGGCACCACCGACAGCGCCTTCTCCGCCGCCGTGCGGTCGGCCGCGTAGTTGTCCTTGCCGCCCAGGTAGTAGTCATACATCCGGGCCGGCGACGGGATCGTGGGGTCAATGCCGGGTGGGACCGGGGTGTTCTCGTCGTCGCTGCGCCACCACCGGCCGGGCTGTGCCGTCGGGTCGGCCATCCGGGCCGCGCCTCCCTCCATCACCGGGCCATTGGGACGACACGGGGTTTCCGCCCGGTCACNNTGGGAACGGGTGCGCGCCATGCCTTTCGACCGGCAGCACGTCAACGAGATCGTTGAGCGTGTCTGCGCTGGCCAGGCGCACTCGATGCCTGCCACCGCCGCGACCTCGGGACCCTTGTCACGCTGCTGCGCAAGTACGGCATCACCCAGGGCGTGATGGCGAGCCTGACCGGGATCCCCCAGCCACGGCTCAGCGAGTACGAGCGGCGCATACGCCAGCCGATGGCGAAATCTACGTTCGAGGCGTTCGCTGACGGTCTGGGCATGCCCGCGCAGGCGCGGCGGGCACTCGGGTTAGCCCCCGCCGCCAGGCCAGGCCCGGCCCAGGCTGACGGGAACGGCTTCCCGGCCGACACGTTCGACCTTCAGCTACTCGCGGAGGCGATCGGGAGGAGGGGGCAGAAGGTGAAGCGGCGCGACATGCTCGCGCTGGCGGCAAGCATCGGCGCTGGCGCAGCTATCGCTCAAAGCGATGTATGGGAACGGATCGCTTACGCTCTCACCAGGCCGACCGGCATGGATGAAGCAATGGTCCGGGCCATCGAAACCCGCGCAGCCGGATTCGCATTTGATCCGTAGATCAGTACGGGGCGTCCAGCCGGTGCGCCGGAATCCGTACCCACAGGTCAGGGTCCGCCGGGTGTCCGGTGAGCACGCCCGGGTCCGGTGTCGTCCCGATGGCTTGTGAGACGGCTGTGAGAAGTCCCGTCTGGCTCGCGCTTCCCGGTCTTGCGCCGGGACCGCTGGCTGCAGCCCAGCCGTGCATGAGCTGGCTGAACAGAGCGTGGCGGGGACTGACCCTGCCCGGCTGGCTGATCTGGCCGGACGGGTGCTGGCGGAGTCCGGATTCGAGCCGGGCTTCGATGCCGAGCCCCGGCTGCTCGGCGAGCTTGAGCAGGCGCTGGAGGCGGTCAGGGCGGACCTGCGCGCGACTGGCCTGGCCGGGCCGGTTCGCCTTGGCTTCGTCGAGATCCGGGCAGTTACCTGCGGAACGTGTTCGCCAGCTTCCGCGGCTCCTTCAGCTACACCGGCGGCATCCCCCCCGTGACGGACGTGACCGGGTAAGCGCGCTCCTGGCTGTCGCCGGCGACGTGCAAGATGCGATCATGGGGTCGCTCATGACCGTGTGGCCGGTCTGCCCGGACCACGATCTCGGCGGCCACCCTCGCGAACACGACGGCCAAGCCGTGTGGTGGTGCAACGGCGATGGCGGGCATGTCATCGCCCCGATCGGGCACTGGAGCTGTTGAGCAGTCAAGATCACCTGCTTGCAAAGGAAGTGGCGGGGACCGGCGGACCTGCGCCTGCGCAGGTCAGGTGCACCGCCGGTTGCCTCGTGAATGACTATGAATTGCCGTACGTGACCCTACTTACGGGCACGTGGCGGGCATGGCCCGAACTTCTGGCTACGGTCGCGGGATGGTCTGGCGGGGATTGTTGATCGTGTCCATGCCGCCGTGCGCCGGGTCCTCGGGCTTGGTCTGATAAGCATCGAGAACGGGGACAGATAGCACGTCTCGGATGCAGGCCGCTGACCCGGCGATGTATGCCCAGTGGAAATCGGTGTCGGTGCACACGCACCATGCCCGGTCATCTGGCCACCAGTAATTCGGATCGTCCGGGAACTCCCCGTACGCGACGTGCGGGCCGCTGAGCAGGTAGTAGTCCCGCATCGGGTGCCTGGCCTTGGGCAGGGGCCGGAACGCCTGGTGGTCGAGGTCACCGAAACCCTCCCAGAGCAGGAACCAGCCGCGCGGGGAGGACGCGTGCCGGGTCAGGATGGGCAGCAGCGCCTCAACCTGCTCTGGCGCCATCCGCCAGTAGGGGTGGGCGCGATGCCTGCCCGGCGCGGCCTGGATCGTCTCCTCTTCCATCAGGGCATGTGCGATCCGGCCGTTGCGCCGGGCCATCTCCGTCCAGGTGAGGTGTTCATCGAACGGGAAGAAGATGCGGGCATAGGCCTCGAATCCTTGCGGCACCGTCATCCGGACCTGAAACGAGTCCTCAGTCAGCAATGGCCGGATCCACGCGGCCGGAGCCAGGTCGCTTTCGGGGACCAGCCCGCTCTCGTGGGAGGGATACCAGCCGTGCGCTTCCGAGTCGCGGCCAGTGCCCAGGACCGGGCATCTCTGGATCGCCCTTATGAGCAGATCGAGGCGGGGCAGCGGAAGGTCCACGACAACAAAGTACTGGAATCCGGTATCTAGGTCGGAGGGCCCGATCCCGGTGGTCATGGGCGGCGCGACCACGGTCGACAACTTGCAGCTGCTATGTGGCGCATGCAACCGCGACAAGGGCGCTGACCTGTAGGCCCAGTCCTGGCGATGCCTTCGGCTATGGGAGCGGCTTTACAGGGAGTCGGCCGCGTTCGGTGTTCATGGCCTCTCACCTGCGGGGTTGCTGCTCAGGCGCATTGGCGCGAACCTACTGTTTCGCCGTGGTTGCGAACTGCTCTTCGCCCCGAACTAATTTAGCGGTAGTGCTGGGACCTTTATCGCCTTTCCAGGTTGGGAGGGCCGTCGCGGGCTGCTCAGACAGGTGGTTGTGAGGGGCCGTTGCTGTACCTCAGTGCTGTACGCCGTCCTGGGTGGCTAGGGGATTTCTCGGGTAGCGGTCATAACCCTTCCTTCGGCCTGGCCTTACCGTTCGGATTCGGCCAGTGTGCTGCAGTCCGATGTTGCGCCACGGTGTTGCTACTTATCCGTCACGTGCCTCTACTCGACCTGCTCGCCTTCAATAAGGCCAACGCGTCCGCCGCCCCGAGAACGGCTAAGCCGCCGGAAAGCCCGGCGAGTTCTGTCTGGCGCGGCAATCTTCAAGATCACCAAGACTATACCGCCCAAAGGTGGAAGAACAGCCTCGAGTAGCAGGATCTCGGTCGATATGAAGACCGATGAACGTATTATCGCGTTATCCCCCTGATGGGCGAGAGCGATCAGTGCCAGTGATTCGCCTAGCAGTCCGGATATCATCGCTATTGACAAGAGCACCAGCTGCGTGACTATGGCTCGGCGCCGGGATGGGGTAATGCGTGGGCTGGGAGCGCTTGGCATCGGAATTGAATCTGATTATATACTTCTTGACTTGATCGATGAATGAACTCTGCAAGATTAGGGCAAGAAAGAAAACGGGAATGACCGTAGCGCAGACGATGTAGAAATTCTCATTGAAGTTTTTCATATTAGGAATCCTTCTCAGCCCGTTGGGCCGGTACCTGATAGCGGAAACCAAGGGGGGTCAGCGTGCCCTCATCTAGGTGCCACGGGTCATAGAGATGGCGGATTCCCCCTGTGGCGATAACTGTCCCGTCTTCGACCCACTCGATTTCAACATTGCTGAGGACAAACAACGCTATACATTTGTTCTCCCGGGCGTGCCGCACTTCGTTGGGGGTGAGGATCACCTCGACCCCGCCTGTCGTGGTCCCCTTAACCTCAACATGCCTTACCTCGCCACCGCGGTGGCAGAGTAGATCGTAGCTTTCCTTGCCGTGGACATCCTCCACGCCCCAGGCTTGGGCGTAGAACTCGGTGGCCACGTTCATCGCGTGGGCTTCTATTGCCACCTTCACGTCCTGGTCGAGCTGGCTGGAACCCCTGCCCCCTCCCACGGCGCGCCACCCTCCCGGCCGCGTCCTCCACCACCCCTTCAGCTTGCTCGACCGGTGACGCTGGAGTGAGTTCCGGCAGGTGGACTTCCGCCTGGTCGACTGCCGACCGGAGCTCTGGGAACAAATTGATGGCTTCCTGGGGCATCTTGACTAGATAGCTCTGGAGAGTACGGAGCGTATCTTGGTACGGAATCCAAGGGAAGTAGATTGGCTGCCCGCTGGCGCGAGCCTGAATCCGCTCACGCAATGCCAGAAGCGCACACTTGTAGCCGCGAATTTCCGCGAGTGACACGGGCGAATCGAATGGCCGGTACCGACCTAGTGCGACTCGGATGCCCGGCAGCCAGCGTGGTCGCTCGCCTGCACGCCATGCGTAGCTTCCGCGGGAAGCCCAGTAGATCGGCGCCGGTTCAGCTGGGCCGACCGCCACGCTGACTCCGACAATCGCCTCTTGGCGGCTGTCGTAGTGGACCACCACGTCACCAGGCCGCACCAGGACCAGAGCCACCTGGCCCGGCAGTCAGCTTCCGCTAACCCGGTCGATCCGGTCAATCGTGACCAGATCCCCTTCGACGATGTACATGATCCGGTACTTGCCCACACGCAGCCGCTGCATCTGTCCCCACGGGAACGACTGTGCCGGATACGGATCGGTGGCCAGAGCATCTAACGCCGCTACCACAGCCCGCATGCCCTCGCCGTCAT
>DPMS01000664.1 GCA_003541285.1 Actinomycetota bacterium | reverse complement strand
CTGGTACGCGCGCCGGAAAGACGAAGCAGATGAAGGCCAGGTCATGCAGGCAGACGACCCCGAGAGCCTGTCATTCATGATCCGCGATGACTACTTCCGCGGGTCCGGGCACGCGCCCCCGCCGCCGGAGGAGGAGCCCTAAGGCCACCACATCCCCCGGGGTACAGTCGCCATCGTGGCTGAGCACTCTGACCTGGCGGACGTCCGCGCACGGATTGAGCAGGGCGGCGCGCCCCGCTACCACGAGGCGGCGGCAGCGGCCGGGAAACTGTTCGCGCGGGAGCGGATCGCGCTGCTGACCGATCCGGGCAGCTTCACCGAAGACGGCCGTTACGCCAATGTGCTGGACGGCGGCCTGCCCGCCGACGGTGTGGTCACCGGGACGGCCACCGTCGACGGCAGGCCGGTGGCCCTCATGGCCAACGACTCCACCGTGAAGGCGGGCTCGTGGGGTTCCCGCACCGTAGAGAAGATCATCCGGATCATCGAGAAGGCCTATGGAGCCGGCCTGCCCATGATCTACCTGGTTGACTCCGCGGGCGCGCGGATCACCGACCAGGTCGAGATGTTCCCCGGCCGGCGGGGGGCGGGGAACATCTTTCACACCCAGGTACGCGCGTCGGGTGCGATCCCCCAGGTGTGCGCGCTGTTCGGCCCATCCGCGGCCGGCGGCGCCTATATCCCCGCGTTCTGCGACTACGTGGCGATGGTGGACGGCAACGCGTCGATGTACCTGGGCAGCCCCCGGATGGTGGAGATGGTGGTCAAGGAGCGGACCACCCTGGAGGAGATGGGCGGTGCCAGGATGCACTGCACTGTCTCCGGCTGCGGCCACCACCTGGCAGCATCGGAGCGCGATGCGCTGACCGCGATCCGGCGGTACCTGTCCTACCTGCCCTCGAACTGGCGGGGGCTGCCGCCCGCCGCCCCCGCTGCCGAGGCTGAGGAGACCGACCTCGCGGCGATGGTCCCGGCCAGCGAGCGGCAGGCCTTTGACATGCGCCGCTATGTCCGCGGCCTGGTCGACGCGGGGTCCTTCTTCGAGATCCATGAACTGTGGGCACGGGAACTGACAATCGGATTCGCCCGGCTGGCCGGCCAGGTGACCGGCGTGGTCGCCAGCAACCCGCTGTTCAAAGGGGGCGTGCTTTTCGTCGATTCGGCCGACAAAGCGGCACGCTTCATCCAGCTGTGTGACGCTTTTAACATCCCGCTGCTGTTCCTGGCCGATGTGCCCGGTTTCATGGTCGGCACGGCGGTGGAGAAACAGGGCATCATCCGCCACGGGGCCAAGATGATCAGTGCGGTAGCCGAGGCGACCGTGCCGAAGATCTGCGTGATCGTGCGCAAGGCCTACGGCGCAGGCTTGTACGCGATGGCCGGGCCGGGGTTCGGGCCCGATGCGACGATCGCCCTGCCCACGGCGAAGATCGCCGTCATGGGTGCCGACGCCGCTGTCAACGCGGTCTACTACAACAAACTGGCCGCCATCGCCGATCCTGCGGCACGCGAGGAGGAGACACGCCGGCTCCGCGAGCAGTACGACCGCGACATCGACGTGCTCCGGCTGGCGTCTGAGCTCATCGCCGATGATGTGGTGGAGCCTGGCGAACTGCGTGGCGAGCTGATCAGGCGGTTCGCGGCGGCCGCTGGAAAGGACCGGTCGTTCTCGCGGCGGCGGCATGGGGTTACGCCGGTTTGAGGCCGTGGACGGGGCTGTTCCGGAGGGTGGCCGGGGGATTTCTCTGTGTAGTGGGGCTGAAATGGTCGCGGACGGCAATACCATCTGACCATGACCAGCGTTTTGCTAGCAGAGGATGATGTCTCCATCTCCGACCCGCTGGCGCGTGCGCTCCGGCGCGAGGGCTACGACGTCGATGTGTCGGCAGATGGCCCGAGCACGCTGGAGGCAGCCCTCGCGGGCGGGATCGACCTGATCGTGCTTGATATCGGCCTGCCCCGCCTGGACGGGCTGGAGGTGTGCCGCCGGCTGCGGTCGGAGGGCCAGTCGGTTCCGGTGCTGATCCTCACCGCCCGCGCGGACGAGGTGGACACGGTGATCGGGCTCGACGCCGGCGCGGACGACTATGTGACCAAGCCGTTCCGGCTCGCGGAGCTGCTGGCCAGGGTCCGGGCACTGCTGCGCCGCGGCAGTGCGGAGACCAGCACCGTGCAGGGAGTGCGGGTGGATCCCGAGGCCCGGCGCGCCTGGATCGGCGATACCGAGCTCGAGCTCACCACCAAGGAATTCGACCTGCTATGTGTGCTCGTCAGCGACGCGGGGAAGGTGGTCACGCGAGAGCAGATCATGCGCGAGGTCTGGGACAGCAAGTGGTGGGGCTCGACCAAGACCCTCGACATGCACATCTCGTGGCTCCGGCGCAAGCTCGGGGACGACGCGCACAGCCCCCGTTACATCACCACCGTGCGCGGGGTCGGGTTCAGGTTCGAGCGGGGTGACTGATGGTCATTGCCACCGGGTGCTCACCGCCGGCAGGCTGACATGCGCCGCCGGCTGCTGTTCTCCACGCTCGTGGTGGCGATCACCGCCGTCGCGCTGTTCGGGCTGCCGCTGGCTTTCGTCCTGATCCGGCTCCAGAACAATGCCGCCCACGACCTGGTGCAGCACGACGCGGCCACCGTCGCCAGGACACTGCAGAACCGGGTGGATTCAGGGCTGCCACCTGACATCGCCGACGCCGCCAACGCGGCGAGGTCGCTGCCGGACCGGTACGTCAGCATCAGCCGCAACGGCAGAAAGCCGACCACGTTCGGTGACCTGCCCGCGCCGGGCGGCGTGATCATCGCCCACGCGGCCACCGAGAACTTCTATGTCACGATCGAGGCGGACAAGTCGGTCGAGACCCCCGGTGTCACCATCGGGCTGGCGCTGACCGGTGGACTCGCCTTTCTCGCCGTCGCGGTGGCCGTCGTGCTCGGCACTTTCCAGGCCAGGCGGCTGACCAGGCCGCTGCAGGAACTCGCCGGCGCCGCCGACCGGCTCGGCTCGGGCGACGCGCGGCCGCTCGGCCGCCGTTATGGCGTGCCCGAACTCGACCGGGTGGCCGAAGGCCTGGACGGCTCGGCGCAGCGCATCAGCGACCTGCTCGCCGCCGAACGTGAGTTCGCCGCTGATGCCTCACACCAGCTGCGCACGCCGCTTACCGCGCTGTCCATGCGGCTGGAGGAGATGCTGGCCGCCGCCGATGAGCCAGCCGTCGTCCGGGAAGAAGGGGCCGCGGCCCTGGTGCAGACCGAACGGCTGGCCGAGGTGGTCGGCCAGTTGCTCGGCCGGACCCGCGCGTCGCCGGTGGGGACCCCGGAGCGGGTCTGGGTCGATGACGTGGTCGCACAGCAGGTGGTGGAGTGGGATCCGGCGTTCCGCCGCAAGAACCGCAAGCTGGAAGTGGTCGGCGACAAGAACTTGCGGGCCTACGTGACGCCCGGCACGCTGGCGCAGGTCGTCGCCACGTTGCTGGACAACGCACTCGTGCACGGCGGTGGCACGGTCACGATCCGCACCTCGCAGACACCCAAGTCGGTGGTGGTCGAGGTGCGGGACGAGGGCAGGGGAGTGCCGCCCGAACTGGTGCCCCGGATCTTCGAGCGGAGCGTGAGCGGCAAGCCGGGCGGGACCGGCCTCGGGCTGGCCCTCGCGCGCAGCATCGTCGCCGCGGACGGGGGCAAGGTCGTGCTGGTCCGCCCCCGGCCTGCTGTTTTCGCTGTGTTCCTGCCGCGCGGGCTGCGCGGCGGCAGCGACGATCCGCCGGTGGTGTCCGGGCCGGCCTGAAGCCCGCNNCCGCCGCGGGCTCAGGCCGCCGCGGGGCGGCGGTCGGTGATCGCGTGCCAGAGCAGGTAGATCACTGCGGTGAGGACGAACCCCACCTCGAAGGTGAGGTCACCCACGGCCGGGATATGTGTGGGGACCGGGCCGACGTACTCGGTCTGGTTGGAGAACAGCCAGATGGACACGCCCATGCCGGCGAGCATCGCGACCGGCCCGGCCCAGTTGGTGTACCGGCGGTCGAACAGCATCGCCTCGATCTCGCCGATGGGCCGCCGGCGGCGCAGGAACTGGTCGCAGAAGACCACGGCCAGCCAGGGCGCGATCCAGTAGGCGATGATCAGCAGGAAGTTCGTGTACTTGGCGCCCGCGTCGTGCAGTCCGGTGAGTGCGACGACGAAGCCGATCACACCGAAGACGAGCGCCACGATCGCCCGGCGCAGGGCCAGCGGCAGCTTGATGCCCATGGCGACGAAAGACAGGGCGCCAGAGTAGATGTTGAGCACGTTCGCCGCGACCGCGCCCAGCGCGATGGCCAGCAGGGTCAGGTCGGCCAGCACGGTCGGCAGGTGGCCGGTGAAGGAGCCGGTCGGGTTGCCGAGGGCGGCCCCGGCGTTGGTGATCGTGGCCGAGCCGGCACCGGCGATTTCCAGCACCGTGCAGGAGATGAACAGCCCGAGCCCGGCCCAGAGTCCGACTGCCACCTTGCTGGTGCCGGGCGCGAAGTAACGGGAGTAGTCGGCGGCGTACGGGTTCCAGCCCACCGCATAGCCGAACACGGCGCCGGTGGTCAGCAGGAACCCGCCGAGCTTGCCGCCGAAGTATGGCGGCGCGCTCGCGTGGTAGCCGGGGTTCGACTTGGCGAGGATGACGGCCGTGGCGATGATGAAGATGACCGCCAGCACCGGGAACGCGTACCGCTCGAACGTGTGCACCAGGTTGTGCCCGAAGAAGGCGATCACGATCTGGAGCGCCACGATGATCACCAGGCAGAGCTGCTTTGGCATGTGGGTGAGCGTGTTCAGGGCGAAGGTGCCGCTGACGCTGTTCACCGCGAACCAGCCGATGCCGGCGGTGACCGAGTTCAGCCCGGCCGGCAGGATGTTCCCCCAGTAGCCGAAGCCGAGCCGCGACAGCACCATCTGCGGCACGCCGTGCGAGGGGCCTCGTGCCGACAGCACGGCGTGGGTGAGCGAGCCGGCCGCAGTGCCGGCCACGATCGCCAGGACCGCGAGCCAGAAGTTCAGGCCGAACAGGGCCACCGCGAGCACGCCGACGAATACGGTGGCGAACTCAAGGTTGGGGGAGGTCCACGTCCAGAAGAGCTGGAGCGGCTTGCCGTGCCGTTCGTGCAGGGCGATGAACTCCGCCCCGCCCGGCTCGACCGCGATAACGCGTTCGCCGTACTCGCCCTCGCGTACATCTACGCCAGCGGGCGCGTCGCCGACGAGGATCTCCTGATCGGGTGCTGCCATCGGCCGCGCTCCTTATGGCCTCGGGCCGGCCGGGCCGTCGTGGGGTCCGTCCCGCCGCGTCAGCCGGGCCATTCGTGCTCACCGGCCATGGCGTCCGCAGACGCGCTGATGATAGATCGCGCCATCAGCACCAGTTGTTACCGCGGTGTTAAATCTGCTGTTATCAGCCACAAAACAGCGTTCCGCCGCCCGCCGGGACCGGGTTCGGTGTCGCGGCGGCGAGGTGCGCCGCGAACGGGCGCCTCGTAGGCTACGGCCCGTGACGGATGAGCGTGACGGGCAGCCACGGGTTCCGGTGGTGGGCATGGTCGGGGCCGGCCAGCTGGCGCGGATGACCGCCCAGGCAGCCATCAGCCTCGGCGTCGGCTTCCGGGTACTCGCGGACACAGCCGCCGACAGCGCCGCCCGGGTCTGCGCCGACGTGCAGGTGGGGGACTACACCGCCCTGCCCGACCTGCTCGATTTCGCCAAGGGGTGCGACGTGGTCACCTTCGACCATGAACACGTTCCCGGGCAGCACCTGGCCGAACTGGAGCGGGCGGTGGCGGTCCGCCCGGGGCCGGGTGCGCTCCGCTACACCCAGGACAAGCTGGCGATGCGCGGGCGGCTGACCCAACTTGGCGTGCCGTGCCCGCGCTACCAGCCGGTTTCCGATCTGGCCGGGGTGAGCGCGTTCGCCGCGGACGCTGGCTGGCCGGTGGTGCTCAAGGCGGTCAGCGGCGGATACGACGGCCGGGGTGTGTGGATGTGCGAGACGCCGGACGAGGCCGCGGAGGTGCTCGCCCACGGGGTCGCGGTGTTCGCCGAGGAGCACATCGACTACGACCGGGAACTGGCCGTGCTGGCAGCCCGGTCCCCGCACGGCCAGGCCGCCGTCTACCCGGTCGTGCAGACGGTGCAGCGCGACGGCATCTGCCACGAGGTTCTCGCGCCGGCACCGCGGCTGCGGGCGCGGCAGGCACTCCAGGCCCAGCGGCTGGTGCTCGAAATCGCGGCCGAGCTTGAGGTCACCGGCCTGCTCGCGGTGGAACTATTCGAGACACCGCGCGGCCTGCTGCTGGTCAACGAACTGGCCATGCGGCCGCACAACAGCGGGCACTGGACCATCGAGGGGGCCAGGACATCACAGTTCGAGCAGCATTTGCGGGCCGTGCTGGACCTGCCGCTCGGTACGCCGGGAGCCGTCGCACCGCAGGTCGTTATGGCGAATGTGTTTGGTGGCAGCGACCCTCACGTGTACGAGCGCTACCTGCATGTGATGGCGGCCGATCCGGGGGTGAAGCTGCACCTGTACGGCAAGGGGGTGCGGCCGGGACGGAAGATCGGCCATGTGACCGCGCTCGGCGACGATGTGGACGAACTGCGCGCGAGGGCGGGCCGGGCGGCGCGTTACCTCGCGACAGGGGAGGATTGAGGCCATGGACGGTGGCGGGCCGCTGGTCGGGGTGGTCATGGGCAGCGACTCCGACTGGCCGGTGATGGAGGCGGCGGCAGCCGTGCTGGCCGAGTTCGGGGTGCAGTTCGAGGCCGACGTGGTATCCGCCCACCGGATGCCGAACGAGATGATCAGCTACGGCTCCGGGGCGGCGGCGCGGGGCCTGCGGGTGATCATCGCGGGTGCGGGGGGTGCCGCTCACCTGCCGGGCATGCTCGCCTCGGTGACCCCGCTGCCGGTCATCGGCGTGCCGGTACCGCTCGCACACCTGGACGGCCTGGATTCGCTGCTGTCCATCGTGTCGATGCCCGCCGGCATCCCGGTCGCGACCGTGGCGGTGGGCGGCGCCCGTAACGCCGGCCTGCTCGCGGTCCGGATACTGGCGGCCGGCGACGAGGCCCTGCGGGCAGCGATGACGCGTTTCCAGCAGGACCTGCGGGAGCAGGCACTGGCCAGGGGCGCCGCGCTCCGCGCCCGGGCAGCCGGGCCGGGTGGGCCCGGCTGAGGTCACCGCCCGGCCCGGGTGGGCCCGGCTGAGGTCACCGCCCGGCCCGGCTCCTACCATCGGGGTATGAACGTTGATTTTCCCGCCTTCGCCCTGTCAGATGAGCACGAGGCGCTGCGCGCGTCGGTCCGGGCACTGGCCGACGACAAGATCGCGCCGAGAGCCGCTGACATCGATCAGACCTCCGAGTTCCCCTGGGATGTGTTCGAGGCACTCGCCAAGGCTGATCTCGCCGCCGTGCACATCCCGGAGGAGTACGGCGGTGCGGGCGCGGACGCGATAGCGACCGCCATCGTCATCGAGGAGGTCGCGCGGGCGTGCGCGGCGTCGTCCCTGATCCCGGCCGTGAACAAGCTCGGCACGGTGCCGCTGCTGCTGGCCGGCTCGGAGGACATCAAGCAGAAGTACCTGCCGCCGGTCGCCCGTGGGGAGGCGATGTTCTCCTACGCGCTGTCCGAGCCGGAGGCGGGGTCCGATGCGGCCGCCATGAAGTGCCGGGCCGTCCGTGACGGCGGCACCTACGTGCTGAACGGGACCAAACGGTGGATCACCAACGCCGGGGTGTCGGCGTACTACACGGTCATGGCGGTCACCGATCCGGCGGCGGGCTCCCGTGGGATCTCTGCGTTCGTGGTGGAAAAGGATGACCCGGGGTTCACGTTCGGCGCGCCGGAGCGCAAGCTGGGCATCAAGGGCTCGCCCACCCGGGAACTGTACTTCGACAACTGCGTGATCCCGGCTGACCGGCTGATCGGCGAGGAAGGCACCGGGTTCAAGACCGCGCTGACCGCGCTCGGCCATACCCGGGTGACCATCGCGGCGCAGGCGCTCGGCATCGCGCAGGGCGCGCTCGACTACGCCACCGGTTATGTAAAGGAGCGGCGGCAGTTCGGCAAGGCGGTCGCGGAGTTCCAGGGCGTCCAGTTCATGCTGGCCGACATGGCGATGAAGGTCGAGGCCGCACGGCAGCTCACCTACGCCGCGGCGGCCAGGTCGGAGCGGGCGATGGCTGGTGAGCCCCGCCCTCACCTGGCCTTCTTCGCCTCGGCCTGCAAGTGCTTCGCCTCGGATGTGGCGATGGATGTCACCACCGACGCGGTCCAGTTGCTGGGTGGCTACGGCTATGTCAAGGACTACCCGGTCGAGCGGATGATGCGCGACGCCAAGATCACCCAGATCTACGAGGGCACCAACCAGATCCAGCGCGTGGTCATGGCCCGCCAGCTGCTGAAGTAGCCGGGCGGCTGGCGTTTCCGCTGGTCAGCGGTTATCTGTTGGGCGGGTCCTCGACCGTGTAGGTCGGTCTGCGAGTCGGCCGGGGCAGGCC
>DPMS01000457.1 GCA_003541285.1 Actinomycetota bacterium | reverse complement strand
ACTACTACGAGCTGGTCCGCCCAATGGCAGGAGGTTAAGTGCTTGGTGTGGGTATTCTGCCTGGTCGGTGCGCTGAGTTCGTGGTGATCTGGGTGCCGCTACGATCTTCGCGTGGATGATCTTTCCGGGGCGAGGGTGGGGTTACTGGCGCACCGGCTGGCCGTGCCGCCACAGATGGCGCAGGCCGCAGTGGACGCCGAGGGGGTGCGGGAGAGGAAACGCCGGGCGCTGCCGAGCGTGCTGATCGTGTACCTGAACCTGGCATTGTGGCTGTTTCCTGATCAGGGCATGCGGGCGTGCCTGCGGGAGCTGGCGGCGGGCATGCCGCGGCTGGCCGGTGACCTGGCGGGCTGGCGCAACGTCGCGTCGACGTCGGTCAGCCAGGCCCGCCAGCGGATGGGGCCGGGGGTGATGTGGCGGATCTTTTCCCAGCTCGCCGGCCCGATGGGCGGCCCTGGCAGCCGGTGGCGGGGACGGCGGGTGTGCGCGGTGGACGGCACCGAGGTGAAGGTGCCTGACAGCGAGGTTAACGCCGGCTTCTTCGCCGGGCCGAAGAGCTCGCCGTTCCCGGTGCTGCGGCTGGTGGCACTGGCCGAATGCCATACCCGCTCGGTCATCAGCGCTGCCTGGTCCGCCTACTCGATGGGAGAGCGGACCCTGGTGCACCGGCTGCTGCCGGCCTTCGGCGACGGCATGCTGGTGATCTTCGATCGGGGGTTCTGCTCGCACCTGTTCTTCCGGGACGCCGCTGCCACCGGCACTGACCTGCTGTTCCGGGTATCGGCCAGTTTCAGCCTCCACCCGGCCCGGGTGCTGGCCGACGGCACCTACCTGGCCGAGCTGAAACCCCGGGTGAAACGAGACGGGCCACCGATCACGGTCCGGGTGATCGAATACAGCGTCACCTCCACCACCTCCAAGATCCTGCGGCGGGCAACCTCGGAAGTGTTCTGCCTGGTCACGAACCTGCTCGACCCGGCCCAGGCGCCCGCACCCGAACTCATCGGCCTTTACCGGCGCCGCTGGAACATCGAAACCGTGTTCAAAGCCCTGAAAGTGGACATCGGCGCGGCCCGGCCAGTGCTGCGCTCGGCCCACCCCGACACCATCATTGCCGAGATCTGGTCGCTGCTGGCGGTCTACCAGATCCTGCTGCGCCTGGCCGGTGCCGCCCTCATCGGCCACCGCCCCGGCGGCCAAGACGACACCGGCCTCGGCGAGGTCTCGATCAAGAACGCCCACGGCGCACTCCGGCGCACCATCGGGCAAGCGGCCGGCCGGCTCGGCGACATGATGAAAGCGTTCGCCGAAGAGGTCTGGACGACCCTCGTCCCCGTCCGGCCATCCCGGACCGCACCCCGCAAGCCCAAAGCCCGCCGCGGCGAGAGATCCCCCACGCAAACCGTCACACACAAGATCATCATGCATCGGATGCGGCAGCCCCGAACCCTGCCTCAGGCCGCCTGACCAGACAAGATACAAAACCCCAGCCCTCATCCTCGGGCCATTGCAGTCAGCCCAGCGTCCCACCTCCCGCCGTTGGAGCCGACCCAGGCCGTAATTAGTAAGACGGATGAATCCTTGCGGGCCGGTGCCGGCCCGTGGCGGGCAGCGCTATGTTCGGCGCGTGCAGAATCACGATCTGCTGCCTCAGGTCCGGGCGCTGCGCGCTGGCGGCCGCTCGCCCAAGGAGATCGCCAGGATCCTGGGCGTCACCCCCGCTGTCGCCGCCCGGCTCGTCCGGGCCGCGGCCCGCGCGCAGCCTCCCGCCGAGCCTGTCGTCGCCGGCTGCTGGATCAGCGCGGCGTGGAGCACCGGTCTGGCGGTCGGCGATCACCCCGGCTGGCCGCCCGGCGACGGCAAGGCAGGTGGCGGCGCCGGTCTCGTCTCGGTGCTGGTCGCCCGCCGGCATCGGTACGGCAAGGTCTCGGTCTGCGGCTACCTCGCCGACGTGTACTGCCTGGGCGTGAAGAACGCCATGGGCCCCAAGGTCATGGACGAGCACCTGCTGTCCCGGCATGTCCGCGAGTACTTCTCCGGCTATGCGGGCACCCCCTTGGAGGCACCCATTGAGCTCGCCCGCGAGGTGGTCTATGGTTCGATCGAGTACGCCCGCCGTCTCGGCTTCGAACCGCACGGCGACTTCGCCGCCGCGGCCGGCCATCTCGGGCCGTGGACCGGCCCGTCCACCATCACCTTCGGTAACGAGGGCAAGCCCTGCTACGTCTCGGGCCCCTATGACGACCCCCGGCGCGTCACCAAGACCCTCGATCGCACGATCGGCAGCGGCAACTACGACTTCCTACTCGGCGGCCCCGTGAACGCGTGAGATCCGCCCCAAGCGGTGGCTACCATTTCTCGATCGGTGCAGTGCGGAGAGGGACACGTGGGCAAGGCGAACAGGCTGCGGCGCAAAGCCAAGGAGAAGGACCGGGCGCGCCGCGGCCAGCAGCGGCCTTCTGGCCAGACGGCACACAATCCCTTCCCCGGGAATCCGCAGCCACGCCGGCCCAGCGCCGTCGAGCGGGTCGAGCTGCTGGTGGACGAGGCGATCTACGCGACGGTCAAGGGAGACAACGACCTCGTCCAAGCGTGCGGGACGCGGCTGGCCGAGCAGGGCAACCCCCAGCTGGTGGACCGGACGCTGCGCCGGGTCCTGGAGCAGAGCGTCACCCTCACCTGGCGGTTCGGCTGGCAGCCCGCCGACCTGGTCCGCTATGCCCTCCGCGAGCACGGCACGCGGGTAGCACGGATGATGACCGACGCCATCGCCGGCGAAATGCGAGCTTATTCCGCGGCTACCGTGGACGAGAGCTGGCAGCGGCAGCTCGCCCAGCTCGGCGCTGTGGTCTGGTGGCCGGGCGACGACGGCTTTCTGCAGGACTGGGCCAAGGCGCAGGGATCGGACCGCCGGGCAGCCATCGAGGTCGTGCTCCATACGGTCGCCCTGCTCCGTACTCTCCCCAAGCTCCAGCTCCTCTGCCCGCCGCCAGGGAAGGCACGCCCCAGCGCCCGCGCCGCGACGACCCAGGTCGGCCAGCGCATGCTCGGCAAGGTGCGGGCCCTGCTGGCCAAAGCCGAGTCCACCGAGTTCCCCCAAGAGGCCGAAGCGCTCACCTCCCGGGCCCAGCAGCTCATGGCCCGGCACAGCATCGACCATGCGCTGCTCGCCGCGCAGACCGGCAACCGGGAGGAGCCAGCCGGGCGCCGCCTTCCCGTCGACAACCCCTACGAGTCGCCCAAGGCGGTGCTGCTGAGCGAGGTCGCCCAGGCGAACCGGTGCAAGGCCGTCTGGAGCAAGGCGCTGGGCTTCAGCACCGTGCTCGGCTTTCCCGCCGACTTGGACGCAGCCGAGTTGCTGTTCACCTCACTGCTGGTCCAGGCCACCTCCGCGCTGGTTCACGAGGGAAGCAAATACGGCCCGGGTGGCCGCTCACGAACCCGCGCCTTCCGGCAGTCGTTCCTGGGCTCCTACGCCAGCCGGATCGGTGAACGGCTACGCGGTGCCACCGACGAAGCCGTACGCCAAGCGGCGGCCGAGACACCGGGGACCAACTTGCTCCCCATGCTGGCCTCCCGCGCCAAAGCCGTCGAGGACACCACCGGGGCGTTCTTCCCCGAACTCACCGAGCACCGCATGTCAGCGGTCACCGACCGGGAAGGCTGGCTGTCCGGCCGGGCCGCCGCCGACCGCGCCGACCTGAACGTCCGGACCCCAGTGAAGTAGGCCCGACCCCGCCCGCATACCCGGCCGACCAGGACGAACCAAGATCCCAAGCGCTCTAACTCCTGCCATTGCTGGTCCGCCAGCGCGGCCGCATCGGTACTCGACGCCTCACAGTTTCTGCTGCTTGACGCACTCCCTTTCGCACCCATCACCCTCTTTGCAGGAACGGGCACAGTATCGGCACGCGCCTTCCCACGTTTCGTGTAGTAGCCGCAGATCAGACTCGCGCCGCCTTCACGCCGGACACCGCCTGGCCAATAAACGGGCACCCGCCAGACTCTTCCCGAAGTTTTGCACACACCCCGGTTTTGATGCCATCTCCTGTTTTTCGACGCTTCATCAACGGTTTGCTCTCGCTCACCTTTCTGATCCCCGCCTGACGACTTTCACGCCGCCTTTTCCTCAATCGCTTCCCACAACGGTCTTCAACCAATGCAGTATTGAGGCGGCTTGACGCCTCCCCCCGCAGGACGACGCCGAAGGGCCACAAAACCTTCATCTACTACACAACATTGCCTCAAGATGGCCTACCTACCTACCAACCAACCCCTCTCGGCATTCGTGGCACACGTGCAGGCACACGTTAGCGAGCAGCGGCGACGCCGATGCCCCCTGCGGTGATCCCCGGTCACTGCCGGTCCAGGCCCCGTCCTCGATGACCCCCACGGCCCGTGACCGTTCATCCCAGGATTACCGCCTTGGCGTTCCCTGGGCGTCCCGCCCGGTGATCAGCCAGGCGGGGGTCCCGGGATCTCCCGGTTCTCGCGCATGAAGGTTCCGTACATGCCATGGTTCCCATGACCGCGCAGGGTCCCCCGGCGGCTCGCGCTAGCGCCGCCGGCGATGTTGCCTTCCGCCTCTTGGACAGCGCCGGCACCCTGGAGTATCTGATTTCGCGGCTCAATAGCCCGGCCTGCACGTGCCCCT
>DPMS01000123.1 GCA_003541285.1 Actinomycetota bacterium | reverse complement strand
GTGGGCTCGTCGAAGACGTAGGTGACGTCGGTCAGCGAGGAGCCGAGGGCGCGGATCATCTTGACGCGCTGCGCCTCGCCGCCCGACAGCGTGCCCGACGGCCGGTCGAGCGAGAGGTAGCCCAGCCCGATCTCCACGAACGAGTCGAGAGTCTGCTGCAGCGCCGCGAGCAGCGGCGCCACCGACGGCTCGTCGAGGCCGCCGACCCATTCGGCCAGGTCGCTTATCTGCATCGCGCACACATCGGCGATGTTGATCCCGCCCATCCGCGACGACCGGGCCGCCTCGCTGAGCCGGGTGCCTCCGCACTCGGGGCAAGCGGTGAAGGTGACCGCCCGGTCCACGAACGCCCGGATGTGCGGCTGCATCGCGTCGGCGTCCTTGGCGAGGAGCGACTTCTGGACCCGCGGGATCAGCCCCTCATAGGTCATGTTGATGCCCGCGATCTTCATCCTGGTCGGCTCGCGGTGGAGGAAGTCGTGCAGCTCGGTCTCGGTGTAGTCGCGGATCGGCTTATCCGGGTCGAAGAAGCCCGACGCGCTGTAAAGCCGGAAGTTCCAGCCGCCCGCCGTATAGCCGGGGATGGTGATCGCGCCCTCGGCGAGCGACTTGGAGTCGTCGAAGAGCTGGGCGAGGTCGATATCGGAGACCGTGCCCCGGCCTTCGCAGCGCGGACACATGCCACCGGTGCGGGTGAAGGTCGCTCTCACGGTCTTGCCGGCACCGCGTTCGATCGTGATCGCACCGCTCGCCCGGACCGAGGGGACGTTGAAGGAGAACGCGTTGGGCGAGCCGATGTGCGGCTGCCCGAGCCGGCTGAAGAGGATGCGCAGCATCGCGTTGGCGTCGGTGGCGGTGCCGACCGTGGAGCGGGCGTCGGCGCCCATCCGCTGCTGGTCGACGCTGATCGCGGTCGTCAGCCCTTCGAGTACGTCGACCTCGGGCCGCGCCAGCGCCGGCATGAAGCCCTGCACGAAGGCGCTGTAAGTCTCGTTGATCAGCCGCTGCGACTCCGCGGCGATNNCGTGGCCATGCTCATCGTGTCTCCATCTGTCAGGGGGGCCGCCTTCGCGGTCTCCGCCGGCGTCGCCTGGCTCGATCTGACCAGCTTCGAGCGTACGTCTGGTTCTCCTTCGCTTCGGGCCGTGGAGCCTCTGGGCCCGGCCACGCGGCGCGCCCGCCGAGGCGTCAGGCCAACCAGCGGCCGTCGCGCATCAGCTCGCGGTCGGGCAACTCGTTCACCTCGCGCCAAGCCTGGATGCGGCGCGGGGAGATGCGGAACCAGCGGTACGGCGTGGCCAGCGCACGCGGGTCGAAGCCGGTGTGCGCGGCGAACCGGTCAGCCCGCTGCTGCGGCAGCGCGTCGATCTCGAGAACCTCGACTTCGCCCTCGATCATGGAGACGTCGCGGGTGTGGCCCAGCCCCAGCCGAACGGCCCGGGTGGCGGCCAGGTTCCTGCCGGTCGGGCTGTCCGTCGGCGTGGCCATCAGCAGCGCCTCGCCGTCCCAGTCGAAGGACAGCGGCACCAGGTACGGCGCACCGTCCGCCGAGGCACTGGCCACCCAGACATCGATGTCGCTGGCGAGCCGATGCTCGGTGTCGCGACGACGCTGAGCGCGGGAGCGTGGGCCGGCACTCATCGGTCCTGAAGCAGGCCGAGGACATTGCCATCGGGGTCGGTGACGGTGGCCACCAGGCGGCCGCCACCGACGTCGCGCACGGGCTCCTTCACGGTGGCCCCCGCGCCGGTCACCTCGGCCAGCTTCGCCTCGATGTCCGGCACGTGCCAGTAGGCCACCGGCGAGGTCATGCCCTGCGGTCCACCGCCCGGCACCAGCCCGATGTGCTGGCCCTCGGCCTCGAAGCCGACGTAGTAGGACTCGTCGCTCTGCGGCGGGACGCCGAGCAGGGCGGCATACACCTTCTTGGCCGTCGCCAGGTCGGAAACGGGATGCAGCACGGTCTTGATTCCCTGGGTGGACGAGCCGGTCATGGTCACTCCTGAAGTCGTGGGTCTGGTCGGGATTGCCTGGCGCAAGAGACGAACGGGAAGTCCGGAGATCGACAGCCCGATCACCCCGGGCGGTCGCGATAGAAGGCCAGGGATGCGTCCGGGGCGTCGTGCGGGAGGAAGCTGGCGTGCATGGTGACGTCCATGGCAGTCACGCTAGCTACGGCCCGGGGGTCCGCGCTTCTCGATTCCTGATCGGTCTGGTCACGCTGGGCTGCACTCCGGCCAGCTCGGTGAAGCGAGTGCTGAAGGTGCCCAGCGACGAGCAGCCGACCGCGAAGCAGACCCCGGTGACGCTGAGGTCGCCACCACGCAGCAGCGCCATCGCGCGCTCGATCCGCCGCGTCATCAGGTAGCCGTACCGCGACTCGCCGTAGGCGAGCAGGAACCGGCGGCTGAAGTGGCCGGCCGGCATGTGCGCGCCGCGCACCATGCCTACGAGCGACACCTGGCCAGCGCGTCCCCCAGTCTCGCCGGCATCGGCTCGGTCACGCGGAATACCATCACCGGCTTCGTCATCGGAGGAGCAGCTGGCTTCCTGACGATGGGAACCACCGGGCCAGGCGGCCCGCTGGCCCGGGCTGCGCGGCGGGATCTTGACCACCTCGATCCCGGCACCGGCCAGCACCGTGTCGAATGCGTCAGTGAACTGCCCGGCCCGGTATCGCCCCGGCTGAACCCGAGTTAGCTGGCGCCACCTCCCCGGGGAGCCAGCAGCCTGGGCACGTCGGCCATCAGCCGTGCGGTGTAGCGGCTGCTGGGGCGGGCCAGGACCTGCTCGGCGGGCCCGGCTTCCACGATCTCACCCTGCCGCAGCACGACAGCGAACTGGGCGACGCTGCGGACCAGCGCCAGGTTGTGCGTGATGAAGATCATGGCCAGGTGGCGTTCGGCCTGGATGGTGCGGAGCAGTTCGACGATGACCGCCTGCACCGAGACGTCCAGCGCCGAGGTGACCTCGTCACACACAAGCAGGTCCGGCTCCACCGCCAGGGCACGGGCGATCGCGACGCGCTGCCGTTCCCCGCCCGACAGCTGATCGGGGTAGCGGGACAGGAAGCCGCCGCCGAGTG
>DPMS01000271.1 GCA_003541285.1 Actinomycetota bacterium | reverse complement strand
CGATCGTGGTGGACGGCGGCTTCACCATCACCTGAGCGGGCGCCCGCGGCCACCGGGCGGTGTCGAGCCACATGAGTCAGGCGGGCGAGCCGGCCATCACCGCCCAGACGATCTTGCCGCTGGAGCGCTCAGGAGTGTAGGCCCCCCACTCGGTTGCCAGGGCCTCAACGAGTTCCAGGCCACGCCCGCTCTCCACGTCAGCCCCGGGGTGCTGGAGGACCGGCATCTGGCCGCTGGCATCCCACACCTGGACGACCACATGCTCCCCGTCCGAGGCGAGCCAGAAGCGCACGGGCGGGACGCCCGGGACCCACCGGCCGGCATATTCGCTGCAGGTCAGGCCTGCCGATGCCCGTACCGCATTGGTGACAAGTTCCGAGACGATGAGTTCCGCGGTGTCGGCGATCTGTTCCAGGTGCCACTCCCGCAGCACATGCTTGGCATGCAGCCGGGCGCAGGGCACGGCGGTCGGCAGCGCTCCCAGCTCCAGGTGGGTGTGCGGCGTGTGCGCGGGGTCCAGTGCGAGCAAGGCATCAGCGCCTTCTCCCGTCGCCATCACCGCCTCGTCCTTCCACTCAAGCGGGGGTTGCTAACACTGCCCTTGCCGGGGCGAGGGTGCAAGGATGCATCACCGCAAGTAGTAAACGAAAGGAGGAAGCCGGCTATGCCAGGCAACCGCCAGACACCGACCGTGCGGCTCCGCCGCCTGGCGGCTGAACTGCGGTCGCTGCGCCTGTCGTCGGGGTTAACGCGGGACGAGGTCGTAGATCGCACTGGGATCAACGTAGCGACCCTGTACCGCATCGAGCATGGCCGGGTCCGGCCACAAACCAGGACACTGCGTACCCTGCTCGGCCTGTACCGGGTCGACGAGCCGCGGCAGGCCGAACTGGTCGCCCTGCCGCACGACGCCCTGCGGTGGCGCAAGAGCAGCCACAGCAGCGCCAGCGGCCAGTGCGTCGAAGTGGCATACCTGGGCAGCTATGTCGCGGTCCGCGACTCCAAGAACCCGGCCCGATGAGGGCACCGACGCCGTGATCATGGCCATCTAGCCGCGGTCAGGGCAAATCCGGCACGATTGGGGTGGGCGGAGGGAGCCGCCCTGGTGGCGCATTCGCCCCGCCAGCCGCGCGGGCCGGCAGGAAGGTATGTCGTGACGATCGACCCGGTATCCATTGACGGGGCAGTTCCGAGCCGGGCACAGGTGGTGATCGTCGGCGGCGGGGTGACCGGCTGCAGCATCGCTTACCACCTCGCGCAGCTGGGCTGGACCGACGTCGTGCTGCTGGAGCAGCACAAACTGACCGCCGGGACGACCTGGCACGCGGCCGGGCTCATCACCTCGGCCGGCATGACCGACGAAACGTCGCTGTTCTTCAGCCGGTATTCGCGTGATCTGTACGCCCGGCTGGAGGCTGAGACCGGGCACTCCACCGGGTTCCGCGCCGTCGGGCACATCTCGGTGGCCACCACCGGCCAGCGCCAGGAGGCGCTGCGCCGGGAGGCCGCCTGGATGCACGGCTTCGGGGTGGAGGACACCGAGATATCACCGGCCGAACTGGCACAGATGTGGCCGCTGGCCCGTACCGACGACGTGCTGTCGGCGTTCTACGTCGCCGACGAGGGCAGGGCCGACCCGGTCGGGGTTGCCACCTCGCTGGCAAAAGGCGCCCGGCAGCTGGGTGTGCGGGTGGTCGAGGGAGTGGCCGCGACCGGGGTGGCTACCCGCGGCCGGCGAGTCCGCGCCGTGCTCACCGAGGCGGGCACGATCGAGACCGAGGTGGTGGTGAACGCGGCCGGCATGTGGGCCCGCCAGTTCGGCGCCCTGGCCGGGGTCTCGGTGCCGCTCCAGGCAGCCGAGCACTACTACCTGCTGACCGGCACCGTGCCGGGGATGAGCCAGGACCTGCCCGTCATCGAGGACCCGGACAGCTACGGCTACTACCGGCCGGAGGGTGACGGGATGCTGGTGGGCCTGTTCGAGCCGGTCGGCGCGCCCTGGTCGCTGGACGGGGTCCCGCGTGACTTCTCGTTCGGGAAACTGCCACCCGACTGGGGACGTATGGAGCCCTACCTGTGGCAGGCGATGAAGCGGATACCGTCGCTGGCCGACACCGGGGTGCGGACGTTCTTCTGCGGGCCGGAATCGTTCACCGCCGACGTCAGGCCGCTGCTCGGGCCCGCACCCGAACTGGACGGCTATTTCGTCGCGGCGGGCCTGAACTCGCTGGGCATCCTGTCCGGCGGGGGAGTGGGCCAGATGCTGGCGCACTGGATCGTGGACGGCGTGCCCCCGGTGGACGCGACCAGTGTCGCGATCGACCGGACGGCCCTGTATGAGACCTCGCGCCGGTTCCGGGCCGAGCGCACCGTCGAGCAACTCGGGGTGCTGTTCGGGGACGCGGTCTGGCCGGCCTGGAANNGGCGTGCTCGACATGAGCCTGATGGCCAAGCTGATCGTGCAGGGCCCGGACGCGGCGGCGGTGCTCAGCCGGCTCTCCGCCAACGACGTGATCCAGGGCCCGGGGCGGATCGTCTACACCCAGTGGCTGAACGAGGCAGGTGGCATCATCGCCGACGTCACCGTGACCTGCCTGGAGCCGGACAGATTCCTCGTCGTGGCCAGCGACCTGATCCATCGCAGGATCGAGCCGCTGATCAGGCGGGGCACCCGGCCGGGGGAGGTGGTCACCGTCACCGACGTCACTTCGGGCACTGCCTTGCTGACGGTGCAGGGACCGGCGTCACGGGAACTGGTCGGCCGGCTGACCGACGCCGACCTGTCCAACGGGTCGTTCCCGTACCTGACCGCGCAGCAGATCCACGTCGGGTACGCGCCGGTGCTCGCGATCCGGGTCACCTACGTCGGCGAGCTGGGCTGGGAACTGCACGTGCCCGCCGAGTACGCGCTCGGCGTCTGGGATGACCTGGTGGCCGCCGGCCGCGACCTCGGGTTCCGGCCGGTCGGCCTGCAGGCCATGGCGGGCCTGCGGCTGGAGAAGGGCTACCGGGACATGGGCGTGGACATCGACAACACCGACAACCCGATCGAAGCCGGGCTCGGCTTCGCTGTGGCGTGGGACAAGCCCGGCGGGTTCAGCGGCCGCGACGCGCTGCTCATGGCCCGCGCCGACGGGCCGCCCCGCAACCGGGTCGTCAGTCTGCTCGCCGAAGACCCGCAGGCCGACCTGTTCGGCAACGAGCCGGTGCGTGCCGACGGCAAATGGGTGGGCTATGTCCGCGCCGCCGCCTACGGCCACACCGTGGGCGGGGCGGTCGGGCTGGCGCAGGTGACCTGCGCCGTCGGCGTCACCAGCGAGTGGCTGAAGAGCGCGGACTTCCGGGTGCTCACCCCGGCCGGGGATGTTCCAGCGCGGCTGCAGATCGCGCCGCTGTACGACCCGCAGCGGCTGCGCATCCTCGGCTAGCACCGCCTACCTATCCCCTATCCCCGTTGGTTCGTTGGGCCTGTCCAGCGGTGCCGTTCGCCCCTACAGCTTCACCAGCTGGCTGGGGAGTGTGGGAACTGGTGAACTGCCGGCCGCAAACGGGCCATTTGGGTTCCCCGGCAGCTCGGGAAAGGCAGGCTCAGACATGAGCACCAACGTGGGCCGCCACAGCGAGGCCGACCAGCCCTCTTACACGCCGGCTACGGCTACGCCGACCGGCTGGATCGGCTGGATCGTTTTCGGTGGCGTCACGATGATCGTGCTGGGCGCGTTCCAGATCATCGAGGGCCTCGTCGCGGTCTTCAACCACGGCTACTACCTGGTGACCTCGAATGACCTGCTCGTGCACGTGAACTACACCACCTGGGGGTGGGTGCACTTCGGGATCGGCGTGGCCATCCTGCTGACCGGGTTCGGCGTGATGACCGGGGCGATGTGGGCGCGGGTGCTGGGCATCGGGTTCGCGGTGATCAGCGCGATCGTCAACCTGGCGTTCATCGCCGCCTACCCCGTGTGGGGCGTCATCGTCATCGCCCTTGACGTGCTGGTCATCTACGCCCTGGCCGTGCACGGGCGGGAAATGAAGGAAGTGGCCTGACCCAAGGCGGTTCCGTATCACCCAGCCGGCCCGCCTACCTGCTGCGGCCCCCTGCGGGGGGCGGCTCAGGTAGCGGGAGGGCAGGATGGGGGCTCCCGTCTGCGCCGCTGCCCGCCGGCGGGAGCAGACCGAACGCGTCGGCGACGGCAAGAGCACCCGGTCTGTTACGGACGCCCAGCTTGCGGAACAGCCGGGTCTGGACGTTCTCGACGGTTTTCGGGGCGATGCCCAGCGCACGTGCGGTCTGCCGGACCGAGTGCCCGCAGGCGAGTGAGTTCAGGACGTCACTCTCCCGTGACGTCAGTTCGGGCAGGCCACCTGCACCCGGAACCTGCTCACCCCACCTGGCCCGCACCACCCCGATCAGGGGGCGCATCGGCATCGAGTCGACCACCAGGTATCCCTGGCCCACCATCCGCAGCACGGACAGGAAGTGATCGGCCACCCGGTCCGCGGCGACGAGTGCGTTGGCACCGCCGGCCAGCGCCTCGGCAAGGCCGGGGGAATCGAGGGGATGGCTGTGCACCAGGACGGCCGGGACGCCGAGTTCGGCGACCAGATCCCAGTCAGGCGATGCCGGGTCGACCAGCGCGGCCACGATCGGGCCGCGGTGCCACCGGGCCCAGTGGGTCTCGGCGACCAGGCCCGGCCGGCGGATGAGCACGAACGGCAGCCTGCCGTCGAGCAGGACGGTCACGACCTGGTCCAGGACGGGGCCAGGCCGCCCGGTGACCACGGCGAGGACACCCGACCCGCCCTCGGCCCGCCGCCTGCGCGGTGCGGCCGGTGGGTCCTCCCGCTCGAGCAGGCCAAGTGAGGCGCCCCGGGCGACGGCGCCCGCCCCGCTGGTCACGTCCAGCTTGGCGTAGAGACGGCGCTTGAGGTTCTCCACCGTGAACGGGCTGATCCCCAGCAGCGCCGCGATCTCGGAGACGCTGTGGCCGGAGCCGGTCAGCACGATGATCTCGTGTTCCCGGTCTGTCAGGCCGCCCCGCTCATGCCTGGCCTCCTGTGCGTGACGGCGCCGCTTGCGGCCAAGCAGGGCGAGCACCGCGGCCAGGCCGCGTGACTCGGGTATGAGGGAGGCAACGCCTGCCTGGCAGACGGCGGCGATGTCCTGCTCCGACGCGTCCCGGTAGGTGACGATCACGTTGAGTTCGGGGAAGCGGCCCATCAGCGCGCCGACCAGCCCTGCCATCTCCGCCAGCTGCCGCCCGGCGTCGAGGATCACGACATCGGGGCGGCGCAGTTCGCACAGCGCCAGGATGCCTCCCGGTTCGGCGACCCTGCCCACCACAGCCACGTCCGGCCGTACCGCCAGGCAAGCTGCAAGGGTGTCACGGAGCAGCCGTCGCGGCGACTGCACGGCGACCCGGACGGGAACGCGGGCGTGAAGCGCGGTCATAGCTGCCAGGGATTTCCGTTTTCTCCGCTCCCAGCAGTTCTTGCCGGATCTGGATTCTAAAGCCCACGCGCCATTAAGCGCTGGTGAATTGCCCTTTACCCTGCTAACGCCCCCGCGCTCCGCGTCCGCACACAGCCCAAACCCGCCGGGTTGTCCACATGATGGACACGCGCGGGAACGTTTCACGCCTCCGGCACACAAGAACAGGGATGAAACGGACATGATCATGGGCGCGGCACGTGAAATGTGGCTCGGCGGGGCCGGCATGCTAGTCGGCGCAGCGGCCACAGCGGCCGGCCACGCAACTTGATACAGGAGCAAGTGGTGCGGCTTGTGGGTGGTACCGGCGCGCTGATTGCCGCGCTCACATCAGGGTTCACGCTGGCGGCCTGTGGCGTTATCGCCCACTCGGCGAGCGCGACCCGGCCGCCATCGCCGGGCGTGATGGCCGCGCTGTCGGCGTTGCCGGCGGCGTGATCACGTTCTCCTGCGGGCCGAACCCGGTGACCATCACGATGACGGCCACCGCCAAGGTCCGCAACACCAGTGCGCGGGTCGTTCTCGACGGCGGCGGGAAGGTGACACTCAGCGGCGGCGGGGCCCGCCGGATCCTGTATCTGGACACCTGTGACCCTGCCCAGGTCTGGACCACCTCGCACTGCCAGGATCAGTCCACCCCCGAACTGGTCGTTCAGAATCTGACTTTCCGGGACGGCAACTCCACCGGGCAGACGTATGACGGGGGCGGGGCGGCCGCGTCCGCGGGCGGCACCTGCTACTCCTCGCCGGGCTCCTGGAACGGCCGGACCTCGACCGGCCCGCCGCAGGCGGCAGACCCTTTGGCCGCCCAGTCGAGCGCGGTGTCCAGGTCGGGGGCCTTGATGATCCAGAAACCGCCCAGCTGCTCCTTGGTCTCGGCGAACGGCCCGTCGGTGGTGACCACCTGGCCACCGGTGGCGCGCACGACGGTCGCCGTCGTGGGCGGGTGCAGGCCCCCGGCGAACACCCAGGCCCCGGCTGCCTTCAGGCCGGCGTTGAAGGCGTCGACCTGCTGGTACGCCTGCTGCATGTCCGCCTCGGAGGGGACGGGCTCTCCTTCGACCATGTGCACGGCGAGCAGGTACTGCTTCATGACGGCTCCCTTCATCTGGGCCGGACCATACCGGCCTCTCATCCAGTTCACGAACGCCGCTCGCCAGAATCGACAGTCGCGCCCGCGGCGTTTACCGCGGCATTGAGGTTTCCCCGGCCGGCGCCTGGTGGGAGAGCGGTAGCGCCCATGAGAACCACCGGCCTGGCCTCAGGCAGGTGCTGTCAGGACACCTGTGATTCCAGGGCGGCGAGGGACTCGGTGATCTCGCGGCGCATCCTGGGGGCGAGCAGCCGGAGCAAGGGGGCGGATCCGCCCTCCACGTCAACCTTCTTGACCACCCGGACACGTCCCCCGGCGACCGGTTCGAGCACGTGGTCGAAGATAACCTTGCCCATCGGCATCGGGCATTCGGTCACCCAGCGCCGCCCGGCTTCCACCACAGTGATGGTGAAAGAGCCGCCAAGGGTGCCACGCTGCTTGGCCCAGCCGGAGACACCTGGCTGGAACGGGCCATCCAGTCGCGCGATCTCCTTGCTGACATCCCACTCGTGCCAGCGGGCCACGTCAGTCCAGACCGCCCAGACCGCGGCTGGCTCGGCCTCGAAAATCGCCTCACATTCGAATAGGTGCATAATCTTGCCCTCAGGGTAAGTCAGCCGATACCCCAAGTTAGCCGGACCGGCTTATACCCGCAAACCGGTGTGATCGCCCTTGATCCGTGTGCCGGACCGGGCGGCCGCAGGCGATCCGGTGATCGGCCAGCTCATCCCGGCAGCGTGTCCCGCGGCGCTTATCGCCAGCGGGCCGGCCCGTGCCAGCGATGAGGGTATCCGGGGTACCCGTGGCGGTCCATGCGCCGGCGGAACCGGCCTGCGATGACGAACCCGGCCAGGCAGGCGACCAGCCAGAACACCAGGATCAGCTTGAGGAAGGCGAACAGCAGCCAGCCGCCTTCGGGGATCAGCAGCGCCGCGATCATGACGAGAAGTATGAGTGGCAGTACCCGCGGGCGGCGACGGCGGGCGATCCAGGGTGGTGCAGCCGGCTGCGGGCGCTGCGCCGCCTGCGGCACGGGGATGGGCCCGGGCAGGTCTGCCATAAGGCGGCGCAGGTCACCTACTGTTTTAGCGTTCAGCGCCGCCGTTATCCGCTCGTCCAGTTCGGAGTGGGTAAGCCGGCCCTCGGCGAAATGGTCGCGCAGCCGGGCGGTAACGCGGTCCCGGTCAGCGTCGGAAACCCGGATGCGGTCATCCATTGCTGCTTCCCGTCTTTTCCTGTTCATCCTGCTCGCCAGGCTCGTCGCTGGCCAGGATCTGGTACATCTGGCGCCGGGTCTGTTCCAGCAGCTGTTCGGCCGCACGGATCTGCTCGGGGGTGCCGGCGTGTGCCATCTGCACGATGCTGCCGCCCAGCCGCGCGGCCTGGACGAACAGGCCAGGCACCTCGCCAGGCTCGCCGCGGGCCATCGACTCCCACGCCGCCCGGGCCATCTCCGGGTTTTCCTCAACATAGCGGCGCCCGGCCTCGGTGAGGCGGAACGTGCGCCGGCCGCCGGACTCCTCGCCGAGGATCAGGCCCTCGTCGGCGAGCTGCTGCAGGGCAGGGTAGACCGCGCCGGGGCTGGGCCGCCAGGCGCCACCGCTGCGCTCCTCGATGTCGGACATGATCTGGTACCCATTGCGCGGGCCTTCCCGCAGCAGGGCCAGGATCGCGGCGCGGACATCGCCGCGGCCGGCTTTCGGCCCACGTGAGGGGCCCGGCGGGCCGGGCGGCCACCACCCGCCCCATGGCCCGCCGAAGCCGCCGGGCCACTCCCGGGGTCCTTTCGGGCGGCCGGAGCCCCGGTCCCACGGGCCGCCCCGCCAGCCCGGGCCATGACCGGGTGACATCTCCCGGATGGCGTCATGGACGTGGCTGAGCAGGCCGCTCATGCAGCGGAAGACCTCGAAGAGGGGAGAATCGAAGTCCCCCGCCGCTGTGGACGCTGCAGGCATCTCTCGCCCCCAGGAGAATCACTCGCGATACGATCCCGATATATCGTCAGCCTACAACGCGGGTGGAACGGTGGCAAGGGTGGCCCAGTGACCAGACAGGGCCGGCGCGCACCGCGCCAGCCTGCTGGGCTGGCCAGCGCCTGGCCCAGCCGGCATGGCTGGCCCGCGGTGCTGGCCCGCGGTGCTGGCCCGCGGTGCTGGCCCGCGGTGCTGGCCCGCGGTGCTAGCCCGCGGTCAGGTGGATGGCAGGCCACGGGTACAGCGCGAGGTGGAAAGTCAGCACGGCAAGCCCCGCGGCAATGATCATCGCGGCAATGTTGCGCGTTCTCTCCAGCTGCCAGACCGTGGCGAAGAGCGTGGTAAAAGGGAAATCCCGGCCACCAAAATACGCGACGGCATTCGGAATGATCACGAAGAAGACGGCGATCAGCCCGTATATGACGTACCCACGCCAGTACTGCCCGTCCTGGGGCACACTCGCCAGCCAGCCGGCCACCGCGACGATGGCGGCCGACACCAGCAGGTAGGAAACCGCGGCCCTGTCGCTGAATTCCTCCCTGCCCGCTTTCCCGATCGTCAGCCGGCCGTTCCCGGCCCGCCGGATTGGCCGTCCGGCCAGCACAGACCTGGCCCGGGGGCGCGGGACCTCGCCGAGGTCAGGCCGGTAGAGGAGCGCACGCACGGCGGCCAGCGCGATCAGTGCCACCACGATGCCCCGGACGCCGCTCCAGAGGTCTTCCAGATGTCCCGTTGTGCGCGAGATCGAATAGAACCACGGATTCCCGAAGGAGCCCCAGATCTCCGGTACCGCGATCACAACCGCAACCACGCCCCACACGGCCAGACCCCGCCGCGCCGGCCTGGTGAACCTGCGCCAGCGTTCCCTGGCCCGTGTCATCGGGCCGGATCGTTGCTGCGGCGCACTGGTGCTGACGTCATTCACGCGCAGGACAATATAGTCATTGCCGGCGGAAGTCCATGCAGCCGCCATTCACTTTCCACGTTGCCAGGCGGAGCGCGGGCCGGCCGTTCCCGCCGCGCTGTTTCACCAGCGCGAACCACAAAGGCAGCAGCGCATCGACCGTCCCGCCGGCGGTGGCGTCCCCGGTGAAGACGGGTTCGAGTCCCACGGCGCTGATGGGTTCCCCAGCGGCCGGGCGCGCCCGCGGGTCCGCGGCAAAGAACGACGCCGCGCCGGCGGGCGGGTCGGCTACGCTCGGTTCGCGACGGAAGCCACAAGGAGGATCCACGTGAGCGACCCCGGATCAGCGGGGCCGGGTTTCCCGCAGCGGCGGCCAGGTTCGCCGTGAACCCCTCGCAGCAGCGCTGTCTCGCCGAGATCTGCTCCGAACTGGGCCGGGTGGTGCGCTACGACGATGAGTCGATCGTGAACGGCAGGTGGATCAGGCAGCGTTACGAATGCTGCTTTGCCAGCTTCACGCCGGCCCGGAAGGCAGCTGTCCAGGCGGCCTGGCATGAAGCTGGCCATGCCGTGGCCGCGCTGGCGGTGGGGGCGCGCTTCAGCTCGGCGAGCATCCACCACAGCCGGGACACCGAAGGCCGGGTCCATGGCATCCGGGGCGCTGGTGAGCTGGCGTTCGCCGTCGACGCAGCGGGCCAGATCGCTGAGCGGCTGAAGGACTGGACCATGCTCGCGGGAGACGACGAGCTGCGCGCATGGCTGCCCACCTGGCGGAAAGACGGCGGGGACGCACGGCATTTCCGCCGGGCCATCGGCCCGCGTTTCGGCAGCGACGAGTTCGGCGCGTGGCGCTACAGCGAGGACATGCTGACCCCACTGCGCCTGAAGATCCGTCACGTGGCCAGGGCGCTGCTCGTCCATCCCCGGTACCTGCCCTACAACGTCGTGCGGGCTATCGCCGGGGGCTGCTGACGGGAGCTGGTGTTCCGGGTCCGGGGTGGAAGCCGACGTCGGCGCGGGCGAGTGGTGCCGGGGGCGAGCGGGAGATCGCGGCACCGGCGCAATCACGTATCCGCCTATGACCGGCGCGGTTACGTGTTCTTCCCGATGTGGTCACTGCCAGCCGTCCCGCATGATGATGCAGGTAGCCGCGGTAGTCGTGCAGCTGAGGAGAACGCTGTGAGCACCGATGTGATCATCCGCCCGCTGACTGGTTCCGACCTTGCGGAGGCTGACCGGATCTGCCGGGTAGCGTTCGGGACTTTCGTGGGCATGCCGGAGCCGGAGCAGTTCTTCGGGGATGCCGACCTGGTGCAGACCCGCTGGAAAGCGGACCCGGCTGCGGCGCTCGCGGCCGAGGTGGACGGCCGTCTGGTCGGCTCCAACTTCGCCGCTGATCCGCTGGTCGGCCGTCCTTGCCGTCGCCAGGCGCAGCAGCGGCTACGGGGCCGCGCTTGCCGGAGACCTGAGTTGAGTCCGGGCGGACGCCGTAAGGCCCAGCCCGCTCACCTTCTGAGAGGAGTTCCGCGGTCTTCGCCGCCGCGCTAGCTCACCTGTTCAGGCCCAGCTTACGGGCGCGGGCTGAGCTTGCGCGCTGGGCAGGAGCGGTCATGATCGAAGTGCCCGCCAGCCCAGACGAGTGTGCAGCCAGGGCAGGCCAGCTCGATCGGGTCAGGCTCATAGAAGACGGCTGGCGGCGCGTGCGTGGCGGGCTCGCGGCTGGCCGCTGAGGCATGGCGGTCTTCCGCAGCGGCCTGGTGCAGGTGGTAGTGGGCATGAACCACACGGCCATTGTGGCGCTGTTCAGGCCACCACGGCGGGAAGGTGCACCACGCCAGCAGTACGCCAATACCGAGCGTGATGCACCCTGAGCGCACAATATCGCGTGGCGGTCAGGCTGCGGCGGCCTGCGCCTCGCGCCGCAGCTGCCTGCGCAGGCGCTCAGCCCTGGCGTTGCGCCTCCTGACGCATTCCCGGCACCTGCGGAACAGCTTGCCGCCCCTGCCTCTCACCATGACCAGGTTGCCGCCTTCGAGCAGATGGCCGCGGCGGCAAGCAGTTCTGGCCGCGTTCAGCACTGGCATCCCCCACGGCACAGACAGCCGGGCTGCCTCAGCCTCAGCCGCTGCGGCCCGGTCCCGCTCCGCCGCCCGCTCCGCTCCCGCCGCCTGGCCTGGATGCGCTCATTCGCGGTCATCGCAGCGTAGACCGCCGTGTCGGCGATCGGCAGGGACGACATCGCCCATTCGCGGCAGGCGGCTAGCACCGGGCAGCTCTTGCAGGCCCAGATCGCAGCCTCGCGCTCGCGCTGATCATGTGATGTCCACCAGCCCCGGTCAGCGCCGGGCGAGCAGCACCGGCCGGCGCTGAAGTCGGGCCGCCGTGGCAGCACCGGGAGCACGGGCAGCCGTCTTGTACCCATGCCGGCATTGTCGCGCCAGGGTGCAGCGCGCCGCGGCGGCCGTTACCGCCCGCGGCCCGCACGCTGGACGTCCCGATCGCGCTGCGGGCTGTGCTCCTGACCGGTCAGGTGGGGCGGCGCGCTGCACCTGGCTGCCAGCCGCACCGCGGTGGTGACCTGCAAGAGTCCCGCAGCCCGGATGGCGTGGGCACTGCTGTACCAGCGCCCGTGCTGCCATTGTCCGGCCTGCTCCCGGATGCCGCACCAGGCACCTGTGATCAGGCCTTCTGGGGCCCAGTGATCAGGCCTTCTGGGGCCCGAATCCACGCCATCAGAACTGTGACATCTGACCGGGCTGGCGCATATGCGCAGGTCAGCACGCACGCAAGGCCAGGGTCTGGCCCGGCTGGGCCGTCACGTGGCCGCTCAGCCCTGCTGGCCGTCAGCTGCCAGCCGCCCGGCCTTGTCCGCACGGCGAGGCCGACGAGGATATCCGGGGACCGGATGCGGGGCCCGGAATGCCCCGTCTCACCCCCTGGGTGGAACGGGCCATCGTCTTGTGAAGGCTGGCAGTTCGGTGAGGAAGGCAGCGAGGTAGACGGCAATCGGGGGAATCATTTCGAGGGAATAGATGGTCTTTTGCCTCAGCGTGAACCCGCTCCAGTCACCCCCCCAGAACAAGTAACCGAGCAGCGTCACGCTCACCGCGGCGGCGAGGATCAGGGCCATCACCGCGGTGATCATCGCGATGCCCCGGTGCGAGGAGCGGAGTGCGAAGCCGACCGCCGCCAGTGGCACAACGGTAATGATCATCTCGGTCACGTCCCCGCCCCATCCGGCTGGCGACCCTGGGGGCGAGGTGACGGTTGCGACCACCCCGACGATCACCTCTGCGGCCGCGAGCCCCAGGGCCAGCCATGAGACAACGCGGCGTGTTCGTGCGTAAGGCGGCAGCGGCACAGTGCCCGGCAGGGCAGAAACGCTGGCCTGCCGCGGCCTTCTTGCTGGCGGCTTGTGCGAATGTGCTGACTCTGGACGTTCCTCTGGGATCGCCATTGATCCCACCTCCCAGCATCAGCAGACGGCAATGGTGGGGCCAGCGGGGAGAGGCAAAAGGCCCGCAGGCGCGGGACGTCCGCAACGCATATGCCCGCGTTCATGCTGGCCACGGGCGGGCCAGAGGGTGGCGAGCACCGCCGGTCTTGTGTGATCATGGCCAGTTCAGCGCCCGTCAAGTGGCGTGCGAAGTGCCACAGCGCCGCGAGTGAGGAGTTCCCGCAGGCCAGCGGCTTGCCTGCACGGGATGTCTAGTTCCCCCCTCCAGGCGTTGCGCAGGCCGTTCAGCCGCCTGGAGCGCGCTGCTGGCCGTTCCCCGGGCCAACGCTCAGCCGCAGCCTGATCGGGGTCTCCAGCTGCCATGCCGCCGCCTCGCAGTCGCGGGCGGCGCACTCGGCCCGGATCGCAGCGTGGTCCTGGTCGAGCAGGGACAGCCAGGTGGAGATCTCGCTCAGCTCGCGGGCGATCTGGTCAAGGCGGTCGGGTGGTGACGCCTGTTACATCAAGTTCGGCGCGGTGCGGCCGGGGCCGGACGCGGCCCGCGGATTCAGCCGGCTGCTCGCCGGGTGCGAGCAGCTGGCGGCCGATCGTGGCGCGTCGGTTCTCGTCGCGGGCGCGAACGCGGGGCGCGACCGGGCCTGGACGGCGCTGGCGGGCCAGGGATTCCGGCCGTCGCTGCAGGGTGTGGCCATGCACCGGGATAACGATGCCGGGTACCACACCAGCAACTGCTACGTCATCGACGACTGGCGGTAGCCAGAACGCGGTGCTGTCGCCTGCCGTCGGGTGACCATTGACCGGGGTCTCCCCGAGCAGCCGCCTGGGTGGCACGGCTGCCGGGCGCGGTCAGAGCCGGGCGGGCGGGGCGGACCGTGCGGACTGCCGCGTCCGGTAGGCCGCGACGTTGGTGCGGTTCGCGCACGCGGTGCTGCAGAACCGCCGGGACCTGTTCTTGGACAGGTCGACGTGGACGTTGCCGCAGTCATCGGCGGCGCACAGCCGCAGCCTGCCCAGTTGCCGGGTCCGGATCACATCACTGAACGCCATGGCTGCCTCGACGGCCATCCGCTCGGCGAGCGGCGCGTCCGGGGGAGTGGCGTGCAGGTGGTAGTCCCAGCTGTCGTGCTTCACCAGTTGCGGCAGCGCGTTAGCCTCCCGCAGCAAGGTGTTGACCAGGCCGGCCGCTTCGTCCTCCGTCATGTCCCACAGCCGCTCCAGGCGGGGACGCAGCCGCCGGACGGCGAGGAGTTCGGCCTGGTCGTGCGTGCGCCCGCCGGTCCACCCCCAGTCGGCGACGAACTGGTCGAGTGCGGCCACGTCGGGCAGCCGCTCGGTCCCGCCACGGCCGGTATTGACCAGGGCGGCGGCAGCACTGAGCGCCACCTCGGTGTCATGGGCAAAAATCACCTTGACTCCTTACGCACCCCACGGCTAGTGTCACTAGCGTAAGCCACTTTTGCCACTTACAGGAGTGCCGCCGTGAGTCCCGCCGGGAGCCGCGCCACCCGATCCGTCCCCGGAGCGAGCGGCCTGATGCTGGCCGTGCTGTCCGCCGCTACCTTCGGGACATCGGGAACTTTCGCCTCGTCGCTGATCAGGGCCGGGTGGAGCCCGGCTGCCGCGGTGCTGGCCCGGATCGCCGTGTCCGCGCTGCTGCTCGCAGTCCCCGCACTGCTCCAGTTGCGCGGGCGGTGGGTGCTGCTGCGCAAGAGCGCCGGGAAGGTGGCCGCCTTCGGCCTGGTGGCGGTCGCGGGCTGCCAGCTGTTCTACTTCAACGCCATCGAGCGGATGCCGGTCGGCGTGGCGCTGCTGCTGGAGTACCTGGGTGCGGTGCTGGTCGTCGGCTGGCTGTGGCTGCGGCACGGTCAGCGGCCCCGGCGGCTCACCGTCATCGGCGCGGTCACGGCGATCGCCGGGCTGGCGCTGGTGCTCAACCTGGCGGGATCGGCCCACCTTGATCCCATCGGGGTGATGTGGGGGCTGCTGGCCGCCATCGGCCTCGCGATCTACTTCCTGCTCTCGGCGGCCGAGGACGCGGAGCCGGTGCCACCGATCGTCATGGCCTGGGGCGGGATGTGTGTCGGTGCGGTCGTCCTCGCCGCGCTGGGCTGGACCGGCATGCTGCCCATGACGGCCCGGGCCAGCGACGTCGAGTTCCTCGGGCACCAAGTCAGCTGGGTGGTGCCGGTGCTGGGGCTGTCGCTGGTGGCCGCGGTCATCGCCTACGTCGCGGGCATCGGCGCCGCCCGGCGGCTCGGGGCCAAGTTCGCTTCCTTCGCCGGCATGGCCGAGGTGCTGTTCGCGATCCTGTTCGCCTGGCTGCTGCTTGGTCAGCTGCCATCGGGTGTGCAGTTCCTCGGCGGTGTGTTCATCCTCGCCGGAGTCACGCTGGTCCGGATCGACGAGCTGAAAGCCCCCCGGCCCGCCCCGGCGCCGGCCCCCGCCGGACTGCCCGGAGCCGGGGACCGCGTCCCCGAATTCGCCGACGCGCGGCGGTGACCCGGGCCGGCCGGCACTGATCCGGTGACCGCTGACGTTCCCGGCCGGACTAGGTCTGCAGTGGGGTGACCTCGCGGAGGAACTCCGCCAGGAACTGGTCTGGTGGAGCGGCGGCGGCTGCGGGGCGGACGACGAATTTGCTGATGCCCGCCGCCACGTACTGCTCGATCAGGCGCCGCGCAGGCGGCCACCCGGTCGCGATGAGCGTGGCCGGGTCCACGCCGGGACGGCGCTGCTGGACGGCTGCCGCCAGATCGGCCGGGATCCGGCCGTCGGCGACAGCCAGGCTGATCCCGAAGTGGTCGGGGTCGACTTCCCGGCCGGCCTGCGCTGCGGCCCGCTGGATGGCAGCACGCCCGGCGGCAGCCTCGGCCGGGGTGAGGAAACTGGCCAGCCAGCCGTCCCCGAGCCGGCCGACCCGCCGCAGCGCACCGGGCCCACTGCCGCCCAGCCAGATGTCGAGCGGCTTGGCCGGCCGTGGCCCGATCCGGGCCTCGGTGACCGTGAAGTGCTCCCCGGCGAACGACACGCTTTCCTGCCGCAGCAGCAGCCGGATGAGCTCCAGCGACTCGTCAAACACCGCGCCACGGCGCCCTGGCGGCACCGGGAACAGCGCCCGTTCGGCGTCGCGGGCCGGCCGGAGGCCGAAGACCGGCAGAACGCGGCCGGGTGCGAGCCCCGCCAGGGAGGCAAGCTGCTTGGCCACCAGTACCGGATGGCGTCCCGGCAGCACCGCCAGGCCCATGCCCACCTTGAGCCGGGCGGTGCGCCCGAGCGCATATGCCATCCCGGCAAACGGTTCCACCAGCGGGCCGAACACCATTTCGGGCAGCCACAGGGAGTCGACCCCGGATTCCTCCAGCCGGTCAACGGCCGAGGCGAACCCCGCTGGCGTGCCAGCGGGGCCAAGCCCGATCCCGATCCGAACTTTCATGAGCCCATCCGACCATGGTCAGGCAACCTGGACTGCCACCCCAGGCCGGAAGCAGTCCGGTCGGCCGCCTCGCCGGTGTTGGCGCCGGCCAGCGCAGCGAAGGCGGACTTCCGGCGTCACTGCCGTCCCAAGCCGCTGCGCGACCGGGCGAATAGCCTGCAGGGTAGAGGGAAGGTCCGCCGGGGCCGGCGCTCTGCCGCCAGCCGGGCTGTCGGGACCCTCCCCGGCGGTGTGCACGGGCCAGGCGTAGTGCAGGAGGGGTTACACGGTGACGGGCGCGATCGCTCCACTGACCGACCTGAACAGGTGGGCGCGCGGCGACCTGCTGGTGATCGTGCTGCTGGTGCTGGGCGCGATATTGCTGACCCGGCTGGCTCAATGGCTGCGCGGCTGGATCATAAGACGCATCGAGGCGCACGCGAGCGAGACCGACGAACTGGTGCGCTCGGAGTCCGCCAAGCACCGCCAGGTCGTCGCGCAGGTCGTCACCTGGGCGACGCTTGCGGTCATCTACCTGGTCACCGCCGTGCTGATCGTGCAGCGCCTCGGCGTCCCCCTCGTGGGCCTGGTCGCACCCGCAGCGCTGCTCAGCGCCGCGCTGGGATTCGGCCTGCAGCGGTTTGTCCAGGACATAGCGGCGGGCTTCTTCATCACCGGGGAGAAGCAATACGGCTTCGGTGACGTCATCCGCATCGCGACCGCCGGTGTGAGCCAGCCGGTCACCGGCACGGTCGAGGACGTCACGCTCCGGGTCACCCGCATCCGGTCGGTCAGCGGCGAGGTCATCACCACCCCGAACGGCCAGATCATCCAGGTCACCAACCTGTCGCGGGACTGGGCGCGGGCCGTTATCGACGTGCCGGTCCCGTCGGCCATCGACCTCAGCCACGTCACCGGCATCCTCAAACGGGTGGGCGAGGAGGCCTACGGCGACGACCGGTTGCGCAAGCTGCTGCTCGACCCTCCCAGCGTGATGGGCGTCGAGAAGATCGAGGTCGGCACGTTCTCGGTGCGCATGGTGGCGCGGACACTGCCGGGCAAGCAGTTCGACGTCGGGCGTGAACTGCGGGCAAGGGTCGCGCTGGCCTTCCGCCGCGAGGGCATCAACGTCGCCGCCGAACTCGACACAGGCCGTGCGACCGGGGGCGCCTCATGACCAGGCGGCCGCGCACGTCGACCATCGTGCTCACCGGGCTGTTCCTGGGGGTGTTCGTGCTCTACCTCTATGTCCGCCCGGCACAGGGGCAGACGGGACCCGCCCGGCCAGCGGCAAACCCGGCGCCGGTGCCGAGCAGCACGCACTCACCCAGCCCATTCCGCGGCCACCGGCACACGAGCCCGCCGCCCACGACTGCCAAGCCATCCACATCGGCGAGGACCTCCACATCGAGTCCCCCACCATCCTCGGCGGCCCCCACACCCAGCCCGTCACCATCGGCATCGCCCACATCAAGCCCGCCCTCCCCGGCACCCTCCTAGGACGCCTCTGAACAACGCCGATCGCGTGGGCCGCCTGGAAAGGGGCCTGGCCGGTTCCCGGGTGCCCTGGCTAGCTGCAGCGGGCTAGATGTTGTCTTGCCGGGGCCAGCGGCGGGGCCTGGGCGGGCCCGGGAAGCGTCCCGCGCCGGGCTGGGATGCACCTGGCTGATCAGGTCAGCGCCCAGGCGCCGTCCCGGCGGGTCAGCCCGTGCCGCAGCAGGGTGCGCAGGTTGATCGCGGCGCACCGGGTGTGCAGCCAGGCGTCGTTCCTGGCGGCTCCGATGCAGCGGAGCCGGATGCGGCGGCCGTTCTGGGTGGCGGTCCAGGAGATGATCCGCTCGATCGCTGACCGGGTGGGGTAGGCCTTTTTGAAATCATCGGTGCGGGCCTGGGCGCGGGCGGCGCGCAGCAGCTCCTCGTGCGGGTGGATGGTCATTGACCTGCCGTCCCTGGCGGTGGTGCATCGTTCCCGCAGGGGGCAGCCGGCGCACGCTGCGCCGAAGGTCACGGTCCGGGCCGGGCTCATCGGCCGGGTGAGGCCGGCCGGGCAGGTGACGGTGCCGGCGCTCTCGTTGATGGCGAAGTCGTCCAGGGTGAACCCGCCGGGCACGGCCGGGCGCAGCGGCCCGGGCTTGATCACGGTGTCATGGCCGGCTTGGCGGTAGGCGGCGCGGGCTTCCCCGCTGCCGTAGGCGGAGTCGCCGTAGACCTCCAGCCGCGCGTCCTGCGGCCCGTCCGCGTCCGGGCCCGCGCTGGTCCCGGTGCCCGCGGGCGCATCCGGCTCCTGGCCTGGCCCGGTGCCGCCGGGCGTGCCGGTGAACCGGTCGCGGGCGGCCATCTTCACGCCGTTCTCCGCGTCCGTGCTGCCCGGCCCGGCGGCCATGGTCATCCCGCAATCGGTGACCAGGCCGGTCTCCGGCCCGGCGGCCACATGCCCGCGGAACCCGTCCCGGCGCTTGGACTTCGACTTGCGGGTATGCCGCGCCTGGGTGTCCACCGTGGAGATCACCCGGTCGCTGGCGACCTTCCGGGCGATCCGCCACCGCCCGCCCGTCCCGTCAGAATCCTCCGCCGGCTCGACGTCCTGCCCGGCGACCAGCGCCAAGAGCCCCAGCGCACCGGCTGCCGCCTCGTCCCGCTCCGGCGCATCCGGGCCGGCCAGGTCCGCCAGCACCGCCAGCGCATCGTTCACCAGGTCACCTACCAGCGCTTCCTTCGCCGCCGGGTCGTCCCAGTCGATCGGCGGCTTGCCCGGCTGTGAGTAATCCAGCTTGCACACCCGGGCGATCACCTCGCCGGCGCCGGGCACCACCCGGGCCACCTTCCGCATGGCGGCCACCAGCTGGGTGACCGTGTCCTGGGTGGCCACCGCATCATCGAACACCGTCGAGTCCACGCACCGCCTGCGCCGCCCGGCCAAGATCCCGGTCTGCGCGATTACCTCCGCCACCGCGTCAAATACCCGGTCCGGCCGGTCAGAGGCGGCGATCCGCCGCCGCCAGTACACCAGCGTCGACGGGTCAAAGCTCATCTGGGTCAGCGACCGGCCGCACGCCACCTTCCACCGGATATCGAACTTCAGCGCATCGGCGGTCTGGGTGTCCGACAGGTCATGCAGCTCCTTGAGCACCAGGACCGAACCGGCCAGGTCCGCCGGCAGCGACGGGCGGCCCGTCCGCGACGGGAACAAGTCCGCGATAAACGAGTCCGGGAACAGTTCCCGGCGGTGCTCAGCCAGGAACGCGAACACGCTGCCCGGCGGCACCAGGTGCCCGGCCATCTCGCCTGCGTCCAGCAGTTCCCGGTCCATCCGCGCCTGACCCTGCATGACAAGGCTCGGCGGTGGCTGAGCCTGGATGCCTGGCTGCCCGCCGCGCTTACCCTCATTTCTGCCGAACGGGCGGCTTCCCGCAAGCACGAACCGGCTCGCGGCCGACGGCGACGCCTGCCAGAGAGGACTTCAGGAACGCATGAAGATATCGTGGGTGACCCTCGACCGGTTCTGCCAGGACGAGGCCCAGGTCAACGAGGAAATCCGCCGCATGCTCGAGCGCAACGGCAGGCCGCTGCGCTCGACCGCGAACCCCTGGGAGACGACGAGCTGCTGGCAAAGCTGGGAAGCTTCGGCCTGGCCGCCGACCGTGCCGGAGTGGAGAGGCTCTGCGAAGGCGCGCTGTCCGCCGAAGAGGCCGCCCGGCCGATCCTTGACAGGCTGGGACTCGGCGACGACATCGCGGCGGACTGGATCTGGGTCTGCCTGCTCACGCTCTGGCAGAGATGGTGGCCGGGCCGGGTGCGCATGGAGTTGCTGGACGACAAGATTCAGGCGGGCTATGCCGAAGACGCGGAGAATAACACGCACCGGGCCGCCGCGATCTGGCTGGATGCATGGTCTGACGTGCTGCGGCTGTGCGACGCCGCCGGCATCGGCTCCATCAGGGAGTTCGACGACCGCTTCCCGATGACCCAGTCGCTGTTCAACTGGAGTCAGGATCTCGAGATGGCGCTGCACAATGCGGGACTTGACGACCGCAAGATGCTGCTCGCCCTGATCGGCTTCTGCGAGGAGTCGCTTCGGAGGTTCCCCCGCGAAGACCAGCTGATGACCGAGAACCGCCGGAGGGCGCTGGCGGGGGCCTACTTCGACGCTGGCATGACCGAGAAGGCTGAGGGGCTGTTCCGGTCGTGGCTGGACGCTGATCCTGGCTGGGGGTGGGGCTAGATCGGCTGGGCCGACTGCTACCTGCCGTGGGGCGGCAAGCCGAAGGACTCCGGCCGGGCTGAGGAACTGCTGCGTCACGGGTACTCGGTCCCCGGTGTCCGGGACCGGGCATACATCGCGGAGCGGCTGCAGCACCGTGTGCGAGGACACCGCCCGGCCCGGCGAAGCCAGGCAGTTCGGCGAGCAGGCCAGGCGGCTTCGGCGCGGGCCAGCCCGCTCACCCGCCGGGTCAGCGCAGTCGTCTAACGGGCCTGCTCGAGCTGTCAAGGTGGGACGCAATGCGCCGTGTCCGTGCGGCCTGCGTTCCGCATAATTCGGCCGATCTGGAGACTCCGATGTGGTGAAGCCGCAGGTCAGACGGGGATGGCCTAGGCGAACCGCAAGAATCGCCTAGAGAAACGCTTCCATCGTGTATGCCCAGCTCTCTTAGGTTTGGGTGGTGTATCGTCTAGAGATCGGTCGCTGAGCAGCCGGACTGCCTGCCGATCATCGTCATGGGCAGCGGAGCCGGGACGAGGTGGTTCTCGCTGTCAGATGCTTTATCTGGCAGCGATGGCACCCTCCCGGTGAGCACGCGACGTTCGGGTGTCCCTGCGCCCTAGAGAAACGCCTCCTCGCCGCATGTCGGCGTGTCTTCCCTGCTCACGGAGCGCTTTGTGTCTCTAGTGCAGCTGATTTACGCGGAACGCGGGTGCGGGAGCGGGAAGAAGTTCAAGAAATGCTGCGGCTCCCCCGCGGCCCGCCCCTGACCGTGCGCCACTGAACGGAGGCTAGGACCCCGCTCCATGCCCGGCTCGAAGATGTGCCACGGCGATACGTTCCCATCTGGCTGTCAGTAGGGTCGTGCCGTGGGCAAGGCGAGCAGGCGCAAGAATCTGCGACGGCAAGGCATTGGACAGTCACGCTCGGACTTCGAGCGGCAACGTGCTTTCGGGGCGCTCCATACGAGCGCCGGGCAGATCGCCAGGATGCTCGAAGCCGAGCGTGAGCGCGAAGCCCGGGCCGCGAAGGTGTGGTGCGGTGGGGCGACCCCCACGCGCACCACGCTTCCGAGCTGGGCGCACGATTCCGTGGGTGACCGGTTCTTCTGCGACAACGACATCTCGGCCGCGGCTGGCGCGCCACCGCTGGCGGACACGGCCCTTCCCGCGAAGGAGGAACTGTCACAAGACCCTGCGCACTGGGTTGTCGCCGTTTCGGCCCTGGTGCGTGGGGTCGTCCTGGACAGGCTCGATGTGAGCGATCCGGCGGTCACCACGCTCACCGACCTGCTCACCCCGGTCGTCACGAAGGAGTTTGCCTCCGCTGAGGACGACGATACGAACCCAGCGTTCGCGTCGGGCGACGGTCCGCTCTTCCAGTTGGGCGGATGCGTGCTGGTCGATGCGACCTGGGCCATAGTGGGCCTCGAGCCGATCGAGCCGGTCCTCGCCCTGCTTGAGCGCCGCCTCGATGGCGCGCTCACCGGACTGGGCACGGGCCTGACCGGGGCCGTGGTTGCCGAAGCGCTGATCCGCGCCTTCGCCGGCAGCTACCGGTGCGAGATGCCCGGGGATGTCGAGTGCCTGAAGCGCCTGGGGCCCACGTCTTCAGGCAACCCGCTGCACGACCTGATCCTCGCCAAGGCCGTAGCGCCAGAGAACGCGCTCCGTCTCGGGCTGATCGTCCTCGGCATACTGGGGGATCTGGCCCGGACCGATGCCATGTCGGTCCTGTCCGGCGAAGGGCCAGCGTGAGCGAGGACGCGGCAACCTGGAGCACTTGAACCGCAGAACCAGCCAGGCTGCGCCTGCTGGACGGCCTCGGGTGCGCGCTGACGAGTGCCGCGGCTTTCCCGGCAGCATCGTCACGGCTTCGCCGTCCCCGGTGGCTGCGCCATCGGCTGCCTGGGGTCCTCTGTGGCCATGACGTCCCCGGTTAGATTTCCGCACCGGTTCTTCGGCCTCTGGGTCAGGCGAACTCGAATCGGAGCTGGCGCCTGTCCCACCAGCGGACGGTGGTGTATGCCGTTGGCGGCGGGTTCTCGTCGGCGCGCTCGGTAGCGGCCGAGCCTAAAGAACTGTCAAAGTCCGATGTTTGGCTTGCCAGCGCCATTCGGCCCGAGATAGCCAAGAACCTCACCGGCCCTGACCTGCAGATTGAGGTCTTCGAGGGCGGCAACCGAGCCGTAATGCTTGGTCAGGTGCTCGGTACGCAGCACCACCTGTGCGTTCTTCCCGCTGGTGTTCATCTTCGGCAGGCCCGCCTTCACGTCGGTGCCGTCCTGTGCCGGCTCGCTGCGACGCTAACCGCCGACCGGGCCTGGCTAACAGGCCTCAAGGTCCCCAGCAGGGCAGGGCAGAGGTCCCGCTTGCTATGCCGGGGGAGTGAAGCTCAGCCGCAGATGCCCGAGCTTGGCCCGGTCGGCCACCAGGTGCAGCTCGGCAATCCGGCCATCTGCCACCGTGAACCCAAGAACGCACAACGGCTCCTCCCACGTGCCGTACAGCGCCCCCCGGCGTGCCGTTGACGGTGACGGGAATCGCGTAGGGCAGGAACCGCGGCGCTGTCCGCAGGACATGCTGGGCGACGGCCCGCGCGGCGGCGATCTCGAACGGCGCTGCCGGTGCCCTGCGTCATGCGTCCTCCTCCAGGTTCTCACGATGTATGACTGATGCACTGGGCAGAACTTATCGGCCGTGGGCGCCGCCGGCCCGGTGGGCTGCCCATGGTCACGGTGCGAGCTGGATGGCTGCCGTGCGCAGGTTCGGTACGTAGACAGCTTCCTGCACGCAGCGGGCGAACAGCCACAGCCGCACTCGTTCCGGGTCGAGGCCGAGCAGGCCGGCCATGCGGTGCGCGAAGCCGAGCGGGTCGGTGGCGAGACGGCTGGGGAAGTTCAGCATTCTTCGCCGCCACGGCCTGGGCCCGCGTCCGCGATTCGGCTGCGGACTGGCTGGTGGCCAGCGTGGCCGAGGTGGCCAAGAACTGCTGCGCCGTCTCGCCTACCTCGCGAGCCACCTCCGGCACCGGATCGGCCAGATACTCGTTCACGGCCTCACGCTCATGCCAGAAGGCAGCCGGCAGCGTGAGCCCCCGCCAGATGACCGGCGCGGAAGGGGCACGTATCAGGACTGGGCTGGCATTCGGCTGGCCCGTGCGCGGATGACACGTGGCCAGTTCGCGGGGTGAGCAAGAACGGCGAGCAGTACCGGCAGCGGGTCGGAAAAGGCTCGCCGCTCAGCCACCTTGCCGTCCCTGATGAGGAACCGGTCGCAGACGCCGAAACGTACGGCCGCGCGGCCGAGGGTAGCGGTGCAGCCCGATTCGATGAAGACCGCATCGCCCGCGATGGCTGAACGGCGAACGGTGACATTGAGGTGGGGCAAGAGGACGAACAGCCGCCGGAACATCTGCTCGATCTCGGCGGGTCCATGGGCGTCGGGGAACATCGGCTGGCGGAATGTTGCGTCGGCACCGATCACTGGGAGGAAGTGGGCGAGAAAGGCATCTGGTTTGGGCAGCGCCCATCCCTCGGCGAACATGCCCGGGAGGTCGGCGGGGGTTAACACTGGTCTGCTAGTCACATACTGACTCACAGTCAGTAACTGTGCTACTGTTCAGCATGGCTGTCAAGAGCCGCCGCCTGGAATACAAGGAGCTGACGAGAGCCGCCGTGCTTGAAGCGGCGGCAGAGCAGTTCGCGGCGCGAGGGTACACGGCGACAAGCATTGACGACGTGGCCGATATGGCCCGGGTCAGCAAGGGGACCGTCTACTACCACTTCGCGGACAAGGCGCACCTTTTCGAAGCCGTATTCCGTGATCGCCAGACCCGGCTCCTCGACCAGGTCATGGCAGTCGTGGAAGGGCGCAGCGGCCCCTGGGACGAACTGACGGCCGGACTCGACGCATACCTCACCGGCGCCGTCGCCGATCCCGTCCACCGGCGCTTGATGCAGGAGGCGCCGGTCGCGCTCGGTGCCGGGCGATGCCGCGAGATCGACGGAGAGATCGGTCTCCCGGTACTGCGCGCCGCGCTGGAAGACCTGGCAGCCAGGGGTGAACTCATCGAGCAGCCCACCGGAATACTCGCCAGGATCCTGTTCGGCGCCCTCTGTGAAGCTGTGATGGCTGTCGTCGCTGATCCACACCCAGCCCAGGCAAGGCAGCAAGCCACTGCCGCGCTGAGGGCTCTGACGAACGGGCTACATCGCGGCGCCTGATACTCCAGCCCACGTCCCGGCTCCGCTCCGTCGATGTGCCCGCGATGCTGGCCGGATGGGGACCTACGCCCCTGGCCTGCGGTGAGGGGCAGAGGGCATCGTGGCCTGGCCGGACCAGGCAGGCGGGCAGGCATGACCGGCTGCGGGTACATCCAGGCCAGCGGCATCGCCAGGAGGGGCCGATGAGTGATCCGGGGCCACCGGATGCCGGCCAGGATCTGGAGGTCCAGCCGGCATCCGGGCCAGCGCCGTCGTCCACCGACGCCTTCGTGCCCTGGAGCCGTGCCTTCCTGCGGCACGCCGCGCTGTGGCTCATGGTCGCCATCATCGGCGGCCTGGTCCTCGCCGGGATCGCGGACTCGCTCCTTCATCGCCTGGCCGGTTTTCTCCAGATAATCCTTATCTCGCTGTTCCTGTCGTTCGCGATCGAGCCCGCTGTCGGCTACCTGGCGAAACGGGGCTGGCGCCGGGGCGTCGCCACCGGGCTGGTGTTCCTGGCCGTGCTCGTGGTGATCGCAGGGCTGATCGCCCTGCTGATCCCGGCGATCGTGACCGGCACCGAGCAGCTGATCGCGGCGCTGCCAGATCTGGTGCACAACCTGGCGAGGTATCTCAAGCCGCTCGGGATCCAGGTCAACCAGGTCCACATCGAAGACCAGTTGCGCAAGTACGGCAGCCAGTTGCTCTCCGGCGCGGGAACCCTGCTCGGCGGCATCGTGCGGGTCGCCACCGGGATCGTCGGCGGCATCTTCCAGGCACTGGCGATCGCCCTGTTCACCTTTTACATGGTCGCGCAGGGCCCGCAGATGCGGCGGACCGTCTTCGCCCGGTTCCGTCCCGACCGGCAGCGGCGGATCCTGTTCATCTGGGAGCAGGCGATCGAGCAGACCGGCGGCTACTTCTACTCCCGGCTGCTGCTGGCGGTGATCAACGGTGCCCTGATGTACGCGGTGCTGCGCTGGCGAAGTGTCCCGTTCGCGGCGCCCCTCGCGTTGTTCGAGGGGATCGTCTCCGAATTCATCCCGATCGTCGGCACCTACATTGCCGGTGCCGTGCCCGTGCTGGTGGCGCTCCTGTATGACCCGGTCGACGCGCTGATCGTCCTCATCTGGATCCTGGTCTACCAGCAGATCGAGAACTACTTCCTGAGCCCACGGCTGACCGCGAGGACCATGGCCCTTCCCGCGCCCGTCGCGTTCGCGGCCGCACTGATCGGCGGCGCGCTCGGCGGGATCCTGTTCGCCTTCCTCGCGTTGCCGGCGGCCGGAGTCATCCTGGCAGCCGTCCGGACCTACGGCCGCTACTACGAGGTCGTCGAGGATGACAAAACGGTGGTGCCCGCACTGGTGCCGGAGAAGCCCGCGAAGACCCGTCCCCGCAGGCGGCCGTGGCTGCGCCGCCGCTCGCACCATCCGCCCGGGCCCGCAGACAAGCGGCCGCCTGATGACTGAGATCCAGGATGTGGTGCTGACCGGCCTGACCTCACAGGAGGCAGTTCAGCGGCTGGCAGCGGAGGGGCCGAACGAGCTGCCCACCGCGAGGAAGCGCAATCTGGTGCAGCAGGCATGGGACGTCGTGCGCGAGCCGATGCTGCTCCTGCTGCTGGGTGCGGGGACCATCAACTTCGCCCTTTCCGAGCCGCTCGACGGCATCATCCTGATGTCGTTCGTCGTCGTCGTGATCGCCATCTCGATCTATCAGGAGCACAAGACCGAGAACGCGCTCGCCGCGCTGCGCGATCTGTCCTCCCCGCGCGCGCTCGTTATCCGTGATGGCCGGCAGGTGCGCATCGCCGGGCGCGACGTCGTGCGTGGCGANNGGCACTCTGGTGGTGAAGGGGCACGGGATCGCGCTGGTGAAGGGGACGGGCACCGGCACCGAACTCGGCCGCATCGGCACCGCACTGCGCACGATCGAGCCGGAGCGCACCCCGCTGCAGCGTGAGATCGGCCGGCTGGTCCAGGTCATCGCCGCAGTGAGCCTGGCCGCGGCGGCAGCGGTGGTGATCGTCTACGGCCTGACGCGGGGGAACTGGCTCGAGGGCCTGCTCGCGGGCATCGCGACAGCCATGGCGATGCTGCCCGAGGAGTTCCCGGTCGTGCTCACCGTCTTCCTCGCGCTGGGCGCCTGGCGGATGTCACAGCGGCACGTCCTGACCCGGCGCCCGCCCGTCATCGAGACCCTCGGGTCGGCGACCGCCATCTGTGTCGACAAGACCGGGACGCTGACCATGAACAGCATGACGGTCCGGGAGCTCACCGTGGGCGGGGCGGTCCATGTGGTCGGCGGCCAGCCGCTCCCGGAGCGGTTCCACGAGATCGCCGAGTACGCCGTCCTCGCCTCGCCCGTCGACCCGTTCGACCCGATGGACCGGGCCTTCAAGGATCTCGGTGACACATACCTGCCCGGGACCGAGCATCTGCACCGGGACTGGGAACTGGTGCGGGAGTACCCGCTGTCGGAGAAACTGCTTGCCCTTTCCCACGTCTGGCGCTCGCCGGACCTGAGTCACTATGTCATCGCGGCCAAGGGTGCGCCGGAAGCCATCGCCGACCTGTGCCACCTCGGCCCGGCCGGGCGTGCGGCACTCACCGGGCAGGTCGAGGCGGCCGCCGCCAGCGGCCAGCGTGTTCTCGCCGTCGCCCGGGCCGAGTTCAGCCAGGCACAAGGCCTGCCCGCCCGGCAGCATGACTTCGCATTCCAGTGCCTGGGCCTGGCCGGCCTGCACGACCCGGTGCGCCCAGGCGTCGCGGATGCGGTCGCTGAGTGCGCGCGCGCCGGGGTCCGCGTCGTGATGATCACCGGTGACTACCCGGGCACCGCGCTGGCGATCGCCCGGGAGATCGGGCTGGGCCAGGCCGCGGACTGCATCACCGGTCCTGAGCTGGAAACCATGAGCGACGGCGAACTCGCCAGCCGGATCGCCGCGGTGAGCGTCTTCGCGCGCATGGTCCCCGAGCAGAAGCTCCGGCTCATCCGGGCGCTCAAGGCCAACGGCGAGGTCGTCGGCATGACCGGCGACGGGGTCAACGATGCCCCGGCCCTGCGCGCCGCCGATATCGGCATCGCGATGGGTGCCCGCGGGACCGACGTCGCGCGCGAGTCCGCCGCGCTGGTGATCACCGACGATGACTTCGCTTCGATCGCCGGCGGCGTCCGGCAGGGCCGCGGCATCTTCAGCAACCTGCGCAAGGCGATGTCCTACATCATCGCCGTCCACGTGCCGATCTTCGGGATGTCACTGATCCCGGTGTTCGTCGCGGGCTGGCCGCTGGTTCTGCTGCCGGTGCAGATAGCGTTCCTCGAGCTCATCATCGACCCGGCGTGCTCGATCGTCTTCGAATCGGAAGAGATCGACCCGAAGATCATGGACCAGCAGCCCAGGGGGCTCGGGGAGCCGATGTTCGGCGGGCGGGTGCTCACGATCGCTGCCCTGCAGGGGCTGTCGGTACTCGCCGCGGTCCTGGGCGTCTACCTGTGGGCCGTGCTCAGCGGCCGGCCCGGCGACGTCGTCCGGTCGATCACCTTCGCGGCACTCGTCACCGGGAACCTCGCGCTCATCCTCGTGAACCGGTCCTGGCGGCTGACCATCTGGCAGACGTTCCGTCAGCGCCGGAACCGGGCCCTCAAATGGATCCTCGCGGGGGCGGCGACGCTGCTGGCCGTGCTCCTGACCGTCCCCTGGCTCAGGCACGCGTTCGGCTTCGGCCCGATGAGGCCCTGGGACTGGCTCATCGCAGTCGCCGCCGGGCTCATCGGCGTGGCGTGGTTCGAGATCTACAAGGCCGGGCCGCGCACGGCACCGGCATCCGGCGGGACCAGCTGACTGGTTTGGGAGCCAGCGCCTGCGCGTCACCGTTTGCGCGCCACCCCGCCCCACATGTTTGACCGGCTTCTGGCCTCGGTCTCCGAGCCTGGCCGCCATTCCTGGACCCGCACCACGCCCGGCTCCAGCAGGTCGAGTCCGTCGAAGAAGCGGGCGACTTCGGCCTGGCTGCGCAAGATTCCCTGCTGGTGCATGCGCTGGTTGAGGCGGTTCACCATTTCGGCCGACTGAGCGGGCACGATGTCGGATGCGGCATGGGACAGTGCCAGGTAGCTGCCCGGCGGCACCGCGTCCATCAGTCGGGCCACGATGCCGTACGGGTCGTCATCGTCCCCGATCACGTGCAGGATCGCGATCAGCATGACTGCGACCGGGGAGGAGAAGTCCAGGATGGCGGCCGCCTGGTCCAGGATCGTTGTGACGTCCCGCAGGTCAGCGTCAATGTAGGCGGTCGTCACCTGAGGGCTGTCCGTCAGGAGTGCCCGGGCGTGGGCGAGCACGACCGGATCGTTGTCCACGTACACGACCCGGCAGCCGGGCGCCACCGCCTGGGCCACCTCATGGGTGTTGTTCGCGCTGGGGATGCCGGTGCCGATATCGAGGAACTGGCGGATTCCGGCCTCGCCGGCCAGGTAGCGGACCGTGCGCGCCAGGAAGGCCCGGTTGGCCCGCACGGATGTAACCAGATCCGGGTAGGCATTGATGGCCGCATCGCCGGCCTCCCGGTCGGCGGCATAGTTGTCCTTACCGCCCAGCCAGTAGTCATAGACCCGGGCGATGTGCGCCACGCTGGTGTCAAAGGTCGGGTGCTCGCCCTCGTCCTGGTCAGTGGGAATGCCGCCGCCCCGTTGGCCCGTCACAGATACTCCTCAGCCCGTTGCAGGACCCCCCTTCGGTGAATCTTAGGCCCGTGCGCACGACGCGGGTACACGCTCGGCGGCGCCGGTGTCGTCCTTTCCGGGGGTGCCAGCTAAGCGCCCGCGGTTGCGCGCGGGCCCATCCCGCCCCCGTTTCCGCCTCGCGATAGCGTGTGACAGGCCATCTTGATTACCTAACGGGGGAGTGAATCATGCAGCTCAGTGCGCGTAACCAGATCCCGGCCAGGGTCACCGGCATTACCGCCGGCGAGGCGATTGCCAACGTCGAACTCGACGCCAATGGGGTGCGGCTGGTGGCGTCAATCACCGTGGAGGCGGTCGACCAGCTCGGCCTCGCCGTGGGCAAAGAGGTCACCGCTGTGGTCAAAGCCTCCGAAGTGATGATCGCCACCGCCGCCTGACAGCCATGCGCCGCGCAAGCACAGCCGTGGCGCGGGACGCGTTACGGTTCAGCGGGCTGGCGTCGCCGCCGGGCCGGTGAGGCGCGGGTCCCGGTGAGAACCGCCCGGCTGAGCGTCCTGCGCAGCCTGGTGATTTCCGCGTCCCTTGCCGCCAGGACCGGCCCGACGACGTTCATCGCGGCGTTTACCGCGATGTCCAGTTCGCCGGTGACGCCGTAGCGCAGGAAACTGCGCCATAGCGCCCGCTGGATCCGCTCGGGCGTGACGGCCAGCAGATCAGTGCTTCCGCCGGTCATGGGTATGTCCCGGTCCCGGGCAGGGGAGCGGCCGGCGCGGGGAACGTGCTGGCGGTGCGGCGAGGCCGCAGGACCGGCAGCGGGGCAGCCTCGGACTCTGGTAGCGTCGAACGTGGGAGCATCGGCGTGACTTCCTATCGGGAATGTCCTCAACAGCGCTGATGCTCCCACTTTGCGCATTAATATGGTGGATCCCCAGGTCACACGGCGTGTCGCCGTCGCTCCGCGGCGTCCCTTCCCGCTGCGCTGCTCCCCTTTTCCGAACACCGGTGCCCATTCCGGACACCGGGGCGCCGCGCGGATCCGGGAGCCTTTTGCGGGCACCCTTCCGGTGGCCAGTCCGGTTTCCGCGCCACACGGGCGGGAGTGCGGTGGGCACCTGCCAGCCGCCTGATCGGGACAACCATTACGAAAACAGCTCTGGGTATAGTTTACGAAAATGCCCAGACTATGCGATATTCCAGTAACTACAACGCACTCAGACCGGCCGATTTGCACCCATGCCCGCTTGCCTGCTGGCGAGCAGTGCCGGCGCACCCCATCCGGTCAGGCTGCTGATTACCTGCCGGCATCCATTCACCCTTCCCGGTGCCCACGGGCCTGTGCTCGGGTTCCGGCACCTGGGCCCGTTGTCCCGCTCCGCGTCAGCGGAACTGGCGATGTCGCTGCCCGCGCTCCGGCTGCTCAGCGAGCGGGAACCGGACCGCGCCCGGCGGCTGCTCGCGGGCCATCCGCGCGCCATCGAGTACCTGGATGCGGCAATCGATCGTTACCCAAGCGATATAGATGCTAATGTCATCGCGGCCGGACCGCCCTGCGCCCCGCGGACCCTGCCGTTTGGGGAGCGCCGTAGCCAGTCCCGCCGGCTGACCGTCAGGCGGGAGGACGTAGGAGCGTGAAACGCCCGTGGGTCCGCGTTCATCTGCCATTTGTTCCCTGCCTGCTCGCGCCGGGGCGCTCGCCATGGTCATGCTCTGCGGCGGGGCGCTGATCCTTTCCGCCACGCCGGCCGGGGCGGCGCCACAGCCGAGCATCGGCCAGGTCCAGCAGAAGCTCTTCCGGCTGATGTCGCTGGAAGACGCGGCAGTCCAGCAGTATGACCAGGCCAGCCAGATTCTGGCCAGCGCCAAGGTCCGCCTGGCAATTGTCAGCCGCGAGGCGGCCCGGGACCGCGCCCAGTTCGAGCTGATGCGCGGGAAGATCGGGCAGATCGCCGCGTTCGCTTATGAGAACGGCAACATGACCTCGTTCGGGGCCCTGCTGACCAAT
>DPMS01000808.1 GCA_003541285.1 Actinomycetota bacterium | reverse complement strand
CGCGGGCGGCGCGGGCGGCGGGGGCGGCGGCGAAGCCGGCCGGATGATGCGTATCTGGGGTGGGGCGGGGATCACGCCGGGTACGGGGTCGGGCCAGGTCAGCGGGGGCAGCTGGGCCTGGCCGGGATCGCCCTGCTCACCGGGGCCGGCGCCGGGGCCGGCCGGGGACGGCTGCCTGCCTGGCAGGTCCTCGCGGACCGGCCAGGATGCTGCGCCTTCGGTTGCGGCGGCTGAACTGTAGTGGGAGACCAGGTCGCGCCACGCGGCCTCCTCGTCGCTGATCTCACCGGCCATCGCTCCCGTCCACCCCTCTCATTCCCTCCCGGCGTGGCTGTGCGCCCTGACGAACTCCAGGCTGCCCGCGAAGATCTCCTCGGCGTCGTTGTCCAGGGTTGCCACGTGGTAACTGTTCCCGCACTCGCGGACCGTGAGCTGCTCACCGGGCAGCGCGGCGCGCAGGACCCGCATGCTCGCTGGCCCGACCACGTGGTCAACGGTGGTGTGGTAGGCGAGCACCGGCTGAGTCACATCGCTGAGCCGCCGCCGGGTGAGCTTGCACAGCTGGAGCATGGAGGCGCCCGCGCTACTCGGTATCCGGTCGTAGGCGAGTTCCTGGATGCCCTCCTTCTTGATGTCGCTGCCGATTCCTTTGACCGATGGCAGGACGTACTTCATGACCGGCGCGAGCCGGGCAAGCATGGTGTCGGTGTCGGCCGTGATCAGCAGGTTGACGATCACCAGCCCGGCCACCGCATCCCCACGCAATTCGGCCAGCCGCAGCGCTAGGCAGCCACCGATGGACAGGCCCATGACGAAGACCTCGCTGGCTTGCCCGCGTAGTTCCTCATAGGCGCGGTCGACCTCCCCATACCAGTCTTCCCAGCGGGTACGTCCCAGCTCCTGCCAGGTCGTGCCATGCCCGGGCAGCCGGGGCAGCGACACGGTAAGACCCGCATTCACAAGGTAGTCGGCCCATGGTCGCATCGACTGGGGAGTGCTGGTGAATCCGTGGCACAGCAGGACACCGGTGCTGCCACCGGCGTGGAAGAAGGGTTCCGCACCCGGCATCACTGGCATGCTCTCCATCCTCTCCCCCGGTCATGCTCATGCGTGTGCTGTCTTTGATCGTCGCACGCCGGCGGGGTAGCTCGCACCCTTCCCCGGATGCCGGCTGATCGAAGCGGTTGGTCGTTAGCCGGGCTATCACGTGGGACGATGTGAGCGTGTTCTACTGGGTGGTGAAGGCGATCCTTGGCCCCTTCCTCGCGATCGTGTTCCGGCCGTGGGCGGAGGGAACTGAAAACGTGCCGCGGGAGGGCCCGGCCATCCTCGCCAGCAACCATCTGTCGTTCTCGGATCACTTCTTCGGCCCACTCCCGCTCCCGCGCAAGGTGACCTTCCTCGCCAAGGCCGAGTACTTCACCGGCCGCGGGCTGAAAGGCCTGGTCAGCAAGGCCTTCTTCCGCGGGGTTGGCCAGATCCCGGTGGACCGCGCGGGCGGCCAGGCCAGTGAGAGGGCGCTGTGGACCGGGCTGCGCGTGCTTTCGGAGGGAAGGCTGCTCGGCATCTACCCGGAAGGCACCAGGACCCCCGACGGGCGCCTGTACCGGGGCAAGACCGGGGTGGCGAGACTGGCGCTGGAGTCCGGCGCGCCCGTGATCCCGTGCGCCATGGTGGGGACCTTCGAGTTCATGCCATCCGGCAAGCTGCGGCCCAGGCTGCGGATCCGGCCCGGCGTCCGGTTCGGCAAGCCGCTTGACTTCTCCCGTTACGCGGGCCTGGAAACCGACCGGCTCATCCTGCGTGCGGTGACCGACGAGATCATGTACGCGCTGATGGAACTGTCCGGCCAGGAGTACGTGGACGAGTACGCCCAGCAGGCCAAGATGCGGGCGCGGGCCGACCGCAAGCTCCACCTCGCAGGTGACCGGCCGCAGATCAAGACCGGTTCCGGTGGCGACGGCAGCTAGCGCCCGGCCGGTCATCCGGCCGCGTCCTGCTCACGGTCTGGCCGGCCCGCGACGCACCCAGCGCCACCCGGTCAGACGCCCTCCTTGGCCCAGCCTTTCGACCGCTCGACCGCCCGCCGCCACCGGGCATACCCGGCGTCATCACGCGTGCCTGGCTCGAACCGGCGGTCCAGCCGCCAGCTGGCGGTGATCTCGGCCGGTGAGGCCCACACCCCGGTGCCCAGCCCGGCCAGGAACGCCGCGCCCAGGGCGGTCGTCTCGCCGACTTCGGGCCGTTCCACCGGTAGCTGGAGCTGATCGGCCTGCATCTGCATCAGCAGATCGTTCGCGGATCCGCCGCCGTCGACCCGCAGGGCGGACGCAGCGCCGCCCGCGCCCTCAGCGCGCCCGAATCCGCGCGTCATCAGATCGAACACATCCCTGACCTCGAACGTGATCGCTTCCAGGGTGGCCCGCACCAGATGTGCCCTGGTGGTCCCCCGGGTGATGCCGAACATCGCCCCGCGCGCGTGCGGGTCCCACTCCGGCGCGCCGAGACCGGTCAGAGCCGGGACGAAGACCACTCCGCCCGCGTCGGGGACGCTGGCCGCCAGTGCCTCACTCTGGGCCGCGTTGTCGAGCAGGCCGAGGCCGTCACGCAGCCACTGCACCGCGGCCCCGGTCACGAAAACCGACCCTTCCAGGGCATAGGTCAGCGCACCGTCCGGATCCATCCAGGCGACCGTGGACAGCAGGCCCGCCGCCGAGCGCACGATCGACGGCCCGGTATTGGCCAGCACGAACGAGCCCGTGCCGTAGGTGCACTTGGCGTCGCCGGGGGCGAAGCAGGCCTGCCCGAACAGTGCCGCCTGCTGATCCCCGGCGATGCCGGCGATCGGCAGGTCCAGGCCGAGGAATTCAGCCGGGTCGGTCCGGCCGATCACGCCGGTGGAGGGGACCACCTCGGGCAGTGCCCGCTCCGGCACCCGCAGCATTTCGCACAACTCGGCCGACCACTGCCCGGCGCCGATGTCGAGCAACAGCGTGCGCGAGGCGTTGGAGGCATCGGTGACGTGGCGCCGCCCGCCGGTGAGCCGGGCGATGAGGTAGGAGTCCACCGTGCCGGCCGCCAGCGACCCATCGGCCAGGCCCGCCCAGGTGGCCGGCTCCTGCTCGGCCAGCCAGGTCAGCTTGGTGCCGGTGAAGTACGGGTCGAGCCGCAGCCCGGTCAGCTGACTGACCCGCTCCTCCCACCCGGCGAGGCGCAGGGCGTCACAGATCCGGGCCGTCCGCCGGTCCTGCCAGACAATGGCCGGGCGGGGTGCGACGAGAGCCGCCCGGTCCCAGATGACCGCCGTCTCCCGCTGATTGGTGATGCCAATGCAGGTGGGTGGCCCCGCGGCAGGCGTTATGCCGCTGGATTTCGGGATATTGGCCCCGTCCATTGCCTGGCGGCACGCGGCGAGGGTCGCCTGCCAGATGTCTTCAGGAAAATGCTCTACCCAGCCTGGCTGCGGGTAGTGCTGGCGGAATTCGGCGTATCCGCGGGCGGCGACGGTGCCGTCCGGCGTCACCAGCAGCGCGGTGACCCCGGTCGTGCCCGCATCAATGGCGAGGACACTCATGAGGACTAGTGTTGCTCCTATGCGAGTAGGTGTGCTGACCGGAGGTGGGGACTGCCCCGGGCTCAACGGGGTCATCCGCGCACTCGTCCGGCGGGGAACGCAGGAGTTCGGCTATGACTTCGTAGGATTCCGGGATGGCTGGCGGGGGCCGCTGGAGGGAGACACCATCCCGCTCGACGTGGCTGCCGTGCGCGGCATCCTGCCGCGCGGCGGGACGATCCTGGGCACCTCACGGACTAACCCGCTCAAACAGGCACCCGGCGACGGGCGGTCGGGCCTCGACCGGGTCAAGGACAACCTGGCCGGCCTCGGCGTGGACGTGCTGGTGGCCATCGGTGGCGAAGACACGCTTGGGGTGGCGACGGCCCTGCACGCCGAGGGGGTGCCGGTGGTCGGGGTACCCAAGACCATCGACAACGACCTGGGCGCCACCGACTACACCTTCGGCTTCGACACCGCCGTGAACATCGCGATGGAAGCGATCGACCGGCTGCACACCACCGCCGAGAGCCATCACCGGGCGCTCATCGTCGAGGTGATGGGCCGCAATGCGGGCTGGATCGCGCTGCACGCGGGAATGGCCGGCGGTGCGAATGTGATCCTCATCCCCGAGAAGCCGTTCAGCATCGACAAGGTCTGCGAATACGTGGAAAGCAGGTTCCAGACCCGGTACGCGCCGATCGTGGTGGTCGCCGAGGGCGCGCGGCCGGTGGACGAGGGTGTGTCGCTGCTGGACCAGCGGCTGGACGCGTTCGGCCATGTCCGTCTTGGCGGGATCGGGCAGTTGCTGGAGGGCGAGATCGAGAAGCGGACCGGCAAGGAGGCCCGCTGCACGGTGCTCGGCCACATCCAGCGTGGTGGCACCCCGACTGCGTTCGACCGGGTACTGGCCACCAGGTTCGGGCTGCAGGCCATCGGCGCCGTGCGCAACGGCGCGTTCGGCATGATGATGTCGCTGCAGGGGACGCAGATCGTCCGGGTCCCACTGGCCGAGGCGACCCGCGAGCCCAAGCTGGTCCCGCCCGAGCGCTACGCCGAGGCCGAGGTCTTCTTCGGCTGAGGTGTTTCGGCTCGCGATGCCCGGCGGGAATGCGTCAGTCTCTCGGACGGCGGACACCGGGGCGGTTATCCCGGCACCGCAAACCGGGTAGGTCCAGGCGGAACCCGCAATGGCCGGGAGGTGGGCGTGCTGGACCTGGACCACGCAACGGCGGCGCGCTGGATCGACCGCTGGGATGCGCAGCAGTGCAGGTACATGCCGGACCGGGAGGAACGGTTCACCGCGCTGATCGATGCGCTCGAGGAGTGGGCAGGGCGGCCCGACCCACTCGTGCTTGACCTCGGCTGCGGCCCGGGGTCGCTGGCGGTCCGGCTGCTGGACCGGATCCCGGCGGCCATGGTGATCGCCATCGACTCCGACCCGCTGCTGCTGGCCCTGGGCCGGGCTGGTTATGGCGGACGTGCCGGGCTTGACTTCGCTGACGTGGATCTACGTGCCACGGGCTGGGCTGGCGGGCTCGGGCTGGAGCGGGCCGCCGACGCTGCCGTGAGCACGACCGCCCTGCACTGGCTGGCGGTGCCCGCGCTGCGTGCCATGTATGCCGAACTTGCCACGGTGCTGCGGCCCGGTGGGCTGCTGCTCGACGGCGATCACCTCACCGAGGACAAGGCAGCGGCCCCGGCGCTGGCCCGCCTGGACCGGGCTCTGACCCAGCGGGCGGAGGAACGCGCCGGCGCGGATGGCCGTTCGGAGGACTGGAAGGGGTGGTGGCAGGCGGCGACGGCCGACCCCGTGCTGGCCGGGCCGGCCGCGGAGCGGGCGCGGCGGCGGCTGAGCGAGGACCACCACGGGTCGGAGTCGCTGCTGCTGGCCCAGCACGTCGCTGCGCTGGAAGCAGCGGGATTCGCCGAGATCGGCACCGTCTGGCAGCATGGCGAGAACCGCATCCTGGCCGCCGTCCGCGGCGGCTGACCAGCCGATCGATGGTGGACACTTCCCCGTGAATAGCACGGGGAAGTGTCCACCATCATGGCAAGGACCCCCGTATCCGGCACTGCGGCCCGCATGGGCGGGGCCTGCCAAGCCAACCTGGCCGCTGCAGCACCGTCGCGATCTCGGCAGCCACTTCGCAGGCGTGCTCGGTGACGTCGGCCCAGCTGTACCGCAGCGTGATGATGCCCAGGCCGGCCGAGGCGTTGTCCCGGTGGATGTCGCGCCAGCGCTCCTGCGCCGGATGCGCGGCCCGGCCGTCTAGTTCCGCCGCGACCCCGAACTCCTCGTACAGATTGTCCAGATACCGGCGGCTTTTCCCGGCGACGCTCGTAACCTGCCTTTTCGCTGACGGAAGCCGATGTGCACGCTCCACCCGGTGCACGTAACGGTGTTCCAGGAGGGAGCGCACGCCTTCCTCGATGTCGGCCAGCGCGACCGCTAACCCGTCCCGGTGCCGGACCCGGGAGCGCTGGCTGAGCGCCGACCGGAGATGCTCGGGGGTGGTGAGCCGGCTCCCGCACGCTTGGCAGAGCCAGTGGAATGCGTCGTCGAAGGTCCGGGCCGTCTGGGTGAGGTCGATGACCGTCTCCTCGATCCGGGTGCGCGGTGGCAGCAGGACCGGGTGACGGGCACCCGCGATCCGGTCCGAGCGGTGAATGATCACGCCTTTGGCGCCGCGGACGCGGCGCTCACGCGGGACGGTCACATGAATGCGCGGGCTGGGTCGGCTGGTGAGATGGTCCAGTTCAGCGGCGGACTGATGGCTCAGCACGGCTCCGGGTCCGGCGCGCAGGACGGCAGCCCACAGCAGGGCCGCGCGGGTGGGTTCGCCGGTGAAGGTGGCGTAGACACCCCGCTGGAGCTGGCGCCAGGTGCCGAAGCGCAGCCGTCCCTCGATCAGGTCTTCCGGCATCCCGATTCCGATGGCCTGGCTGCGTGAGATGACGCCGCTTTGGAGCTCGACCAGGTCACGGCAGGCAGCTGGGAGTGTGCGTGGCATGCGCCCACGATGGCCTGTCCGGGGCGGCCGCCGCTGGCCCGGCCCGGTGGCTGTGGACAGGGCCGCGGTGTGTGCCCGCGCTGTCCACAGGAATGCGGTGCCGCCTCCCGCGGTCGCCCGTCCGGCGGGATACTGGACAGTTTCCCGTGAATAGCACGGGAAACTGTCCACCTGCGGGTGGGGCGGGCTGCGGGTGGGGCGGGCTGCGCAGGCGGGGGCGCCGGGCGACTGCGGGGACTCTCGTGCCGGCGGGCTGCACGTATTACCGTTCGGTCATGGCCGGCGCGCCGGCCATGACCGCGTCCGCCAACCGTAGAGGACTGTCATGGAAGTGCCGCTGACCCCGCTGGAGTTCGCCCGCCGCACCCGCCGCCTGCACGGTCACCGGGAGGCCGTGGCAGACGGCAATCTGCGGCTCACCTATGAGCAGTTCTTCGGCCGGTGCGACCGGTGGTCGAGCGGGCTGCAGGGGCTCGGGGTGGCACCAGGAGACCGGGTGGCGACCATCGCGCCGAACACCCATGCGCAGCTGGAGTCGTTCTATGCGGTGCCGCAGGCCGGCGCGGTGCTGGTGCCGATCAACTACCGGCTCACCCCTGACGACTTCGTCTACATCGTCAACCACTCCGGGTCATCCGTGGTCTGTGCCCACTCCGATTACCTGGACGCGCTGGACGGGGTCCGCGACCAGATGCCGGGCGTACGGCATTTCGTGGCGTTCGAAGGAGGCCCCAGGGACGGCTGGGTGGACTACGAGACGGTGGTCGCCGGTGCGTCACCCGACTTCGCCCGGCCGGAGATCGGCGAGCGTGACCTGCTCACGATCAACTACACCAGCGGCACCACAGCCCGCCCCAAAGGCGTCATGATCACGCACCGCAACGCCGCGCTCAACACGATCGGCACCCTGCTGCACCTGCCGATGGGTGTGGGGGAGCGCTACCTGTGGACGCTGCCGAT
>DPMS01000517.1 GCA_003541285.1 Actinomycetota bacterium | reverse complement strand
CCGGCCCATCGACTGGCGGACGCCCAGCCGGCCCCACGCACTGCGGAACCGGGCCGCGGTGTACTCGCTGCCCTGATCGCTGTTAAGCCGGATCCGGCTTAACAGCGACAGGGGCAGCCAGTTCCGGTCCCGCACCTACGTACGGACCCTGGCCAGCAACGGCCTGACCGGCTCCATGGGACGAGTAGGGGCATGCGGGGACAATGCGGCCATGGAGTCGTTCTTCGCCCTGCTGCAAAAGAACGTCCTGGACCGCCAGCGCTGGGCAACCCGCGAGGAACTGCGCCTGGCCATCATCACCTGGATCGAGCGCACCTACCACCGCCGCAGGCGCCAGCGCCGCCTCGGAAAGCTCACCCCCGTCGAATATGAAATGCTCCACCCAAAGACCGCTCACGCGGCCTGACCCCGCACACCCCACGAGTCAACCGAAGCGGGGGCAGTCCCATCGTTCGTCTTGGGTTCCGGCATGCCGGATACACCTCCTCGGTGCGAGCGGCTGGTCATGCACTCCTGGCATGACGACGACAGCCGCATGACAGCGAGGAGGGCAGGGTTCACGAGTAAGCCCCGGTCTGCGTGTGTAGACCGGACCAGTGGAGCCACTCAGAGCGAGGTCGCTCCGAGCGGCTCAGGGTTTGCGGCTCAGACGAGTCGAGCTTGGGCTTGACGTAACGGGCCAGGGTTAGGTTTAACCTGAAGCCCGTTACCCCGACCAATAGGTCCAGGTCATCAGAAGGAGTCATGAGCGCGCAGCGTGAGGAGTTGCTCCGGCTGGCTGAGGAACTGCCCGAGGCCGAGGTAGCAGCGGTGCTCGATGACGTGGGCCGCTACCTTCGCGCGGTCAAGAGCAAGCCCTGGCCCCCGGCGTGGTTCGGTGCTGGGCAGGGCAGTACCCCTGACGTGGCGGCCCCGTATGAGAACCTGCTCGACGACGGTTTCGGCCGCCCGGCGTGATCCTCGGCGACACCGGCCCTCCGTGGCCTGCCGCGCTGTCGCCTACTCGCCGAGCTTCGTCAGTAGCTCGAGGTTGTTGACGTTGGCGAAGATCCGATCGTGGGCGACCAGCGGGACCTGAAGCCACAGCGCTGTCGCTGCCACCCAGCGATCCGCCTCATGTTCTTTCTGGCCCAGGCCATGCCCCGTCCTGACGCACCAGGCACGCAACGTGGCATATATGTCGGTGAGATGTGGTCCAGGCCAGACGATCTCGGCACGGCCAACCTCGTACCCCAGCCGCCGGAGCCGGTCGGGGCCCCAGTCGGCCAGCCTGGCTCCGTACTCAAGCTCGGCAACGGTGACAAAGGAGATCACTGCCGGCCGACCTTCAAGCATCGGCCGATACAGCGCGGCAAGTAACCGGCCACTCGGCGTCAGCCGGGCGCCGAACACCCCGGTGTCAACGACGACAGGCCCGCGCGAACCCAGGATCATGCGCTCATGATGGCCTCAAGAAAGAGGCGATCCTCCTCCTCAGTGAGGTCACCGATAAGCACTTCCTCATCGGGGGGCAGGGGCCGCGCCGCGTTAAGCACAGCCTCCCTGCCACGCTCCAGGGTCGTCCCATCGGAACCCGTCCCATGCGCGTCAGCCTCTGACACTGCGGCACCTCCTCCCACGAACCAGGCTACACGGAGCGAACAGCCTGGTCAGATGAGCCGGCGTTCGGGTCACGCACTGTCGGCCAGGGATCCCCTGGGGAGCCAACTGCGGGAGCCATCACTGTCAGATTCACCTCCACCGATCCCGACCCAGCCGGAGCGTCACCGCAGGTGAGCGGCTCTCCGCTCGACTCACCCAGACCGGGTCAGACACTGGATTCGTGCCTGGGGGTCAAGGGGTCGCCGGTTCAAATCCGGCCGTCCCGACTGGTGAGAGGCTCGTGCGGCTCTCCTAGCGGATCAGCAAGAGCCAAATCAAGAGCCTAACTGTTACGATTCGGCCATGGAGACGCGGACCCGCCGCCGCGCTCGCGGCGACGACTCGATCTACTTCGACGCGGCGAACAACTGCTGAACAGCCGCGATCTCGTTAGGTTCCGGCCCGGACGGCAAGCGCCTGCGGCGCAAGGTGACCGGCCGGACCAAGACGGCGGTCAAGAACAAGCTCAAGGATCTGCGCGGCGAGCTCGACGCCGGGATCCAGTCGTCGCCGACCTACACGATGGCTCTATGCGTCGAGGATTGGCTCTCCCAGGGCCTGGCCGGGCGGAGCGCCGACACGGTGGCGAACTACCGGTACGCCGCAGAGCATGCAGTCGCCAAGCTTGGGGCTGTCAAGCTCCGGGAGCTGACCGCCCGGCATGTGCAGGCGGCCCTGGCGGAGCTGTCCGGGTCGCTGTCCACGCGGTCGCTGCGGCTGGTGCATCAGGTGATCGAGCGGGCCATCCGGCACGCCCAGGCGGCGGACCTCGTCGGCCGCAACGTGGCGTCGCTGGTGTCGGCGCCCGAGGGCAGGGGCGGGCGGCCATCGCGGTCGCTGACGCTGGACCAGGCCGGGGTGCTGCTCGATGCCGCGGAGGGCTCGGCGCTGAATGCCTACGTGGTGCTGTCGCTGCTGGCCGGGTTGCGAACCGAGGAGTTGCGGTCACTTCTGTGGACCGATGTGGACCTGGACGCCGGGACCGTGGCTGTGTACCGGAGCGTCCGGGCTTCGGGGGATACCAAGACGCCCAGGAGCAGGCGGGTGCTCAAGCTGCCGGTCAAGGCCGTGGAGGCGCTCCGGGAGCACCGGAGCCAGCAGGCGGCCGCGCGGCTCAAGGCCGGGCCGCTGTGGCAGGATCACGGCCTGGTCTTCGCGTCAGCGGTGGGGACGCCGCTCGACGCGCACAACGTGCGGCGGTCGTTCCGGGCGATCACCAAGGCGGCCGGGCTCGGGCAGGAGTGGACGCCGAGGGAACTCCGGCACACCTTCGTCAGCCTGCTCAGCGCCAACGACGTCAACCTCGAAGACATCGCGCGTCTGGTCGGGCATAGCGGCACATCCGTCACCGAGCGCGTCTACCGGCACGAGATCCGGCCATCGCTCACCTAGGGCGCCGAGATCATGGACCACCTATTTCAATAGCTACTTCGCGCTGATGTGGACCAGTGGTGCGCGTGCCGGGGTCACTAGGCGCATCGGAACGGTTGCCCCGTCGCCAGATTTGACGCTCCTGTTTCTGTCACCGCAGGCTGTATGGGGCGGAAGATACGGTGTCGGACGCGGATGAGTCCTGCGGCTTCTCAAGATCGCCTGCTGCCGAGATGATGGGGTCCATGAGCGCTGGGCTGACCGCAGAGGAATGGGGACACCTCGTCGAGTTGCTCCAGCGGTTTGCCGAGAACGATCTCGACCAGCATGATGCCTGGCAGCTCGACACCTCTTACGGCCCGGTCTATGTCAGGCTGAACCGGAAGCGCGCACCCAATGAGCCCGTTGACGCCTTCCGCCTGCTGCAGCCGCCGTCGCCCTACCGCACCGGGCGTGCCGCAAATGTGAACGGCCTTCCGGAAGTCAGGTCACGCGAGGATGCCCTGCGCATCGTCGGGGAGATGATCGCTGACTACGAAGGGACAGGGGCGGCGGAGTGGGAGAATTGGACGCTGGCACGGTTCCTGGAAGCGTTCGGCGGGTTCCTGCAAGACCTTGATGGCTATTTCGTGAACCGAGGGAAGCAAGTGCCCGCCCAGCCGGACTGGGCACTGGTGGCAACGCTGCTGGTAGCCGCGACTGGTTACGAGTAGTCCTGGGTGCAAGCCCTGCCTCGGCGACCGGCTTTTGACCAAGTCGCTTTGTGTGGTCTCCTACCGGACGGGGATCTCGTAGACGAGCGCGTACCGTTCGACGGGCAGGACGATGTCGGCGGTTTCTACCGGCTGCTCGCTGGTGTGGTAGGTGCGGGCGATGGTGAGCACGATGGCGCCGGGCCGGATGCGCAGGCGCTCGGCCTCTGCGGCCAGGGCGGGGCGGGCGCTGACGGTTTCCTCGGCGTGGGTGATGTGCTGGCCGATGATGGCCATCCGTTCCACCACGCCGCGCCCGGCATGCGGGCCTTCCTCGGGGAACATGATCGCGGTTCCGGCGGTGAGGTCTGCCGGTTCCCAGCTTTCCGACAGCATGACCGGCTCACCACTGGCCAGGAACGTGTACCGGGTGCGCATCGCAGGATCGCCCGGCCGGGCGCCGAGCCGCCCGGCGACAGCGGGTGTCATCGGGGCGCGGTCAGTGGAGGATTCCCAGGTGCCGGGCCGCCCGGTGGCGTTCATGGCCGCGCGGAACGGCGAGCCGCCGGGCCGGCTGGTGTACCAGGAGCGGGTCAGCCGTTGCATCTCCGGGCGGCGGCGCACATAGGAGCCTGACCCGGAGCGCGCCTCTGCGAACCCTTCGGCGATCAGCAGGCGGACGGCTTCCAGGCCGACCCGGTCGGACACCTGGTACTGGCGGGCGAGGTCGTGCCGGCTGGGCAGCCGGGCACCGGGTGGCAAGGTGCCGTCAATGATGGACCGGCGCAGGTCGTCGGCTATCCGCTGGTACGTCGGGGAAGGCACGGGACTAGCTTGACGAACCTGTGTACTCAGGAGCAAGCTGTGTACACAGCTTTGTCACACTGTGTCGCAGGGGGATACCGGAGTGGAGACAGCGGTCACCTTCCCCGGCCTGCCCGCCATCGTCCCATCCGTCCGCAAGTTCGTGCGCGGCATCCTCGCTGATTCCCCCCGCGCCGAGGACATGGAACTGATCGCCGCCGAACTGGCAAGCAACGCCATCCGGCACTCACCCGCCGGGCACGACGGAGGCGAGTTCACCGTGACCGTCCGCACCGGCCCCGGATGGGCACGGATCGAGGTCTCCGACACCGGCACCGGCCAGTGGCACGCACCGCAAGACGAAGACCTGGACGCAGAATACGGCCGAGGGCTGGCCATCGTCGCCGCCTTAGCCTCAATCGTTCACGGCCTTT
>DPMS01000519.1 GCA_003541285.1 Actinomycetota bacterium | reverse complement strand
AGTCGCTCGCCCAGGGGGCAGCGGCGACGCTGCCGCTCGCGGCGCTGACCGCGGGGCAGGCGCTGGCGGACCACGCGGCCCTGCAACCCGGCGAGCAGGTGCTGGTCCAGGGGGGCGCCGGCGGAATCGGCATATTCGCCGTCCAGCTCGCGGCGATCCTCGGCGGCCACGTCACCGCCACCGGCCGCAGCGCCGACGCCGGCTTCGTACGGGACCTCGGCGCGGAGCGCTTCATCAGCGCCGAGGCCGGGCGTCCCAGCCAGGCCGCGGGCGGGTTCGATGTCGTCATCGACACAGTCGGCGGTGCCGTGCTGGACGGCTCTTACGGCCTGCTGCGCGAGGGCGGCCGCAGATGGCCGGCACGGGAAGGCTGCAAGCGGTGATCAGTCAGACCTTCCCGCTGGCCGAAGGGCAGAAGGCCTTCGAAAGCGGCAGAAAGGCCCGGCGTCCCGGCAAGACGGTCCTCGTCGTTCGCTGATCTGCCAAGCGGATCTCCCAGATCGGCGTCATGTCTTCGCGCTCCTTGACGCGCGGGCACGGGAAGGCAGGCCGCGCCGAGGCACCCGCCCCCGAACAGGCCCGTGCCCGCCAGCGCCGCGCGTGGGGAAGGAGCGTGCGAAGTCGAGGAAAATCAGATTTCTGCTGGCAATGTGCCTCGGGGCCGGCCCGCTGTATACGGCAGCGTCGGCGACATCGCCGAGGCAGGACGCTTAGATAACAAGCTCAGGCTGCCATTCGGTCTCGGGCTGGTTGTGCAGTTCGAGGTATGCCCGGGCCAGTGCTGCCGAGTCGGAGCGCGCTTCGCTGCCGATCCCCTTCGTGATCGTGACGATGGTCGCGTGCACGCCCGTTCCCGCCAGCTCGTCGTGAAGTACTTGCACGTACGCGCGCAGCGCGGCCTTGCCGACGGACAGGGATGCGTATTCCTTGGAAGGGTGCAGCGCGAAGCCGCCGCCTATGAACAGGAGGCTCCCGCGGCCATCACGCAGCTCTGGCAGGACGGCGTTGGCCGCGGCCCTGGCGCCCAGGACCCCGATGGCCGCACCAGTGGCCCAGTCCTGGTCGTCACCGCCGAACCGCCTGCCGGCATTCGCGCGCCGTGGCGGTTCAGCGTTGACCGCGCTCATCTGTCGCGACGAGCGTGAAGCGATCGAGTGCCAGCTTCGTCCAGCTGTGTCACGCATCGCTGTCGCCGGTGAGCGAGCACTTCACGCTCATTAAGACCGCAGATCAGGCCCCACCGATCAATGATCGCGCCTCTGCAGGGCCGACTATGAGATCGTGAAGGTCGCCGCCCACCTCGAGCCGACCCGACTGTCCGATACCACCGACCTTCACCGGCTCGAAACCGGCCGTTCGGATCAACCGCTCGACTTCCTCGCCAGCCCGGTCACCGTCGGTCGCGTAGAAGAGGACCGCCGGCTCCGGTGACCGGTTGCTGGCAGACTCGAAGAGATCGGCCGACATGCTTCCAAATGCCATGGCCAGGCGCGCCGCCGACGGCAACCACCCGGCTACAACCTCGCCAGAGGACTGCCCTTCCGGCAGGAGACGTGAGACCTTACCTTGCGCGTCCGTGCTGAGCGGGTTGCTCGGAACGACCACGACCTTGTCGGTTAGCGATTCGGCGATCTCGTCTATAACGCTCTTCAGCACGGTAAAACGCAGCGCGAGGACGACGGCATCGGCGCCTCGCAACGCGTCGCGGTTGCCGGCGGCGGCGACCGCAGCGCGACCGATCTCTGCAGCCAGCGTTCGTGCCGACTTAATGTCGGCGCTCGAAAGCCGCAGGGTCTCACCGCCCGCGGCGAGCTGGCGGGCGATGGCCGACCCGATCCCCCCAGTGCCGATGACCGCGGTGGTCATGACCGAAACCTCCTCCGCGTCACATGGTGGATCGAGGCTCAGTGCCCGGAGGACTGACCACCGTCGACTCGCGGGGCGTTGCCGGTGACCTCGGCATTCACTCGGAATCGCCGGCGCGCGTACTCGGCGGCCAGTGAGCGGGCGACCAGTCCCCCTCTGGGTCTGTGGTTTGCCCCACTTCGATCAGATAACCGTCGGGATCGCGGATGTAGCAACGGATCTCGTACTGGTGCTGTTTCGGCGGCGTCAGGAACTGAGCACCCCGGGCGCTCCACTCCGCATACAAGGCGTGGATGTCTTTGACCCGGATATTGAGGAAGCTGCTGACCCGGTTGGGATCGCGCGGCGTCTCAAGGGTGACCGACGGCTTGTCGTCGGTCGGGCCTCCGCCGACATTGATGATGATCCAGCTGTTGGCCAGTGCGACATAGGTCACGTCTCCGGAGAAGACCACCCTGCCGCCGAGTACTTCGGTGTAGAAGCGTCGAGAGCGCTCGACATCGTCCGACACGATGAAGTGGGCCAGCACAATTCCCTCTGGCGGTGGTGGGAGCTCGGCCATCCGGCACCTCCACTGGTTGAGGACTCATGCCCCGCTAACGACGGGGCCTCGGCCGATGTTAGTAGACTAGGTTTTCGGTCTTTTTCCGCGACGCGCGTGGCGGTCCGGACCGAGGGCGGCGGCAGGGGCGGCGGGGCTGTCCTCCCGCGATGCCTACGGTTAAGCGCGATTCAGCCGCGACGATGCGGGTCTGCGAGAGGACTCCGAAACCTTGCCGTCCGATTCACATGCCCAGCCCGCCGGCCAGGCCGGATCGCTTGACCATCCGCCTCCACCGCTCGTGACGGCCGTACCTGGTCCCGATGTCCCTGCCGGAGGGAAGCCAGCCGTCCTCGGCCCGGTTGTCCTGAGCCCACCGCCACGCATCTAGCCGCACATCCCGCCCGGCCGCCCTGCGCTCCGGCGGCGCGGCCCCGCTTGCTGTACGCGGCTCACTGGGAATGGCTGCCGCCGTGGACGCCGCCCGGTGGGGTGGCCTCCTTAGCCCGGGGTTATGGCAAGGACTCAGCGGTACGCTGCTGGGCATGTCTCCGGTGTCCCGAGGCCGTAAGGGCAAGAAGCAGAAGAAGGCGCAGAAACCCCGGCAGCGGGCCGCGACGGCACCGGCGCAACGGGACGCCGCGGCCCTGGCGGCGCTGAGGGATCAGCTTTTTCGGCCCGCGCCCGCGGGAGCTGGAACAGGCCACCGCTGAGCTGACCGGCACCGAGGTGCACCGGGCACTGCGCGAGGTGCGGGCAGGACTGTGGTTCGACTGGTGGTTCCAGGAGCTTGCGCAGACCGCGGGAGAACGGGTGCAGGCGGAGGCAGCCCGGAAAGGTGACGCGTGGCAGGCGCCATGGCGGCTGCTGCACGGCCTGGCGGCCATCGCCTCGCCCGCGCTGCGCTCGGCCGCCCTGCAACGGCCGGGGCCGCCGCCGGCGCGCTGGCCCCTGATCAGGCCGCCGCTTAGCCGGATTGGCTTTCGCGCTGCCCCGGCGGCGGGGTCACCGGCCAGGTCTGGGTGATGCACAACGAACTACCGCACCCGGTTCGCCGTGCTCGCCGAGTGCGGGTACCCCGGCGGCGGAACCGGCCCGCACGGCGCGGACCCGCACGTCTTCGTGTTCGACATCGACGCCTGCGGTTTCGCCACCCTGGCAGGGGCGGCTGTCCTCGATTCGCTGGGGCAGGCGGCAGCCGCATGGCGGCAGGGCAAGGGTGACACGGCCGGGGACGCACGACCGGAACTGGTCACGAAGTACGCGCAACTGGATTGCCTGGTGCACTGTGAGCTGGGGCCGCAGGGACCATTCCACCAGCCAGGTATCGCACCAGCACTATATCGCGTTCACGCGATACGGGAGAGGCTCCGCCTGCCAGCTAACTGACCACGCCCCCTACGGCTGTCTGACGCTGAACCACACCGAAGAGCTGGCCGGGCTCCGCCACCTCGCCCAGCGCCTCGGCACACGATTCTTCGCGGGACCGTGCTCTACACCGGGCAGCAGACCCTCCCGTTCGGAGACCGCCCACGAGCACTCCCCATCGACGCCCTGTGGCAGTGCGCGCCGTAGGTGCGCAGTGTCATCACCATGCTGGACGCGGGAACGAGCCGCGCTCGAGGTGCCTGACCAGGCCGGAGAGAATGGGAAGCCAGGCGGTTTCCAGGTCGTCGGCGCCGTCGGCTAGCGGCCAGGGTTCGTCAACGTGGAGCCGGATGATGGTCCCGTCATCGACGCCGCGGAGTTCC
>DPMS01000521.1 GCA_003541285.1 Actinomycetota bacterium | reverse complement strand
AGGCGCAGCAGGCGGCCGGCGTGGTCGCCCAGGCCGGGCTCATCCCGCGTCTGGCCAGGTCCGGCGAGCTGAACACCACCGTGGTCATCGGCACCAGCCCCGCCCGCCAGGAGGTGCGGCGCTAACCGACCGCGGTCAGCGCTTTCGCGTAAAGCATCATGTACTCGGCTGCCGCGTCACCGGCGTAGAAGAAAGTCCAGGCTGAAATTCTCCATCAGCAGGGGGCCTTCTTCGCCACGGTGCAATGGCTGGTCACGGCCCTCATTGCGGTCGCGCTCGCGCTTGCCGCCAGCGCTCGGGCGTTCCGTGGCATGCCCGGCTGGTTTGCCCTGGCGGGCCTGCTGCTGGCGATCTGGGCAGTGCTGCGCGCGGCAGTGGCCGGCACACCAGCCAGTGGGCTTACCTGGGTGCTGTTCGGTGCTGGCACGGCGGCCGTCCTGGCCTTAGCCAGCCGGCTCGACCCCGCCTTACGCCGGATCCTGCTCAGCGGCGTGCTCGCCATCGGTTCGGTGGTGGCCGCAACCGGGTGGCTGGGTGTCGCGTTACACCAGCAGCCGTGGGGCTCACCATCGCAGCACCTGTGGCGCGGCGCCGCGACGCTGACCTACGCCAACGCGACGGCGGCGCTGCTGGTGCCGCTGGTGCTGGTGCCGCTGGCACGCGGCACCGCAATCGCCGACGGGTTCGTCTTCGCCTGCACGCCCAACTTCAGTGTCCGCGGCAGCGAGCAGGACCATCGCACCATCGACCTGCGCTGATCACCGGTCTGGTACGGCCGCCGGCCGCAGGAACGATTCACCGCGGCCGACGGGTAACCGCATGCACGGCACGCCGTAGCATGGCCTCATGCAGGCCTGCTCCGGCCCAGTAGACAGGCACGTCCTGCGCCATATGCAGACCGAGCCACCCGACTCCGGGTGCCGCCCGGCCTGCCGGCTGTGCGAGGCGATGTGGGGGCAGTGCGGCATCGTCGGCTGGTCTGCCCGCCTGATGGCGCAGACCTACGAGGGGCAGATCCCGCCGAGCAGGAGCGCCATCGCTGTGGTACACCAGGCCGTCCGGCGCCTGGAGCGGGCCAGGCAGGTGGTCACCTTCAGTTACACCGGCTGCCAGGGCGAGTTGTTCGCGGCCCCGGTTTCTGCGGACCAGCCCGCCTGACCTGCTTCCCGCGCGGCACGGTCAGCGCCCGGCCCGGGGCCTGCGGCTAGCGTGGGCCGCCGTTCCAGCCGGGCATCGTCGCCCCGGGCAGGGTGTTCCAGCTCAGCACGTAGTCCCGCTGGTGGCCGTGCCAGTAACGCAGCCGCAGCCGGGTGAAGTACTTCACCCCGTTGTGCACGGCCACTCCCGAGAAGCTGAGCCGCGCGGGGTAGGTGTGGTAGTGGCCCGCCGAGCAGTTCGGAGTGCAGGTGTTCACCCACAACTCGCCCCGGGTGAAGGCCGACGAGCCCGACCACCCGGACCAGTGCGGGGTCCGCACGAAGACATTCGACTCCCCGATATAGATCACCGGCAGCCGCGCCTGCCCCTGGCTCCACCCCTCCGCGCCGTTGTAGGCGACCGGCAGGGCCATTGACGTGGGCGACGCGCCCACCGTCCTGAGCGCGATCACAGCCAGGCCCGCAGCGACCGCGACGACTATTGCGGCCAATCCGACGAAAAAGTTCCCCTTCACGGTGCTCCCCTCCGTGCCGTGGTACCCACCCTAGGCGCTGGTCACGCCACCTGCGTAAAGGCGAGGTGCGCATGATCCACGGCAGATCAGGAGCGCATCGGGACGGCCGCCGCAGCAGCCCGCGAACCGCCCAGAACCCTGAGGGTTAGCGAGACTTGGTGTCCGCCTGCTCTTCGCAGGCCACAGTGCAACGGCCAGCGGAACCAGCCCGACGATGCGCAAACATCCAGCGCTGCGCGTAGCCACGAGCACCGGCGTGGTCACCCGGCGGGCGGCTGCCGGGTGCGGGGCCTGCGCCCCTTCGCGAGCCGCAGTGCAAGGCCGACCAGCGCCAGGCCGACAACGAAGACGGCCACCGGCCCACCGACGGATTGGGGCAGGTAACGGTCGAGCGTCTGCGGCACGATCAGGATGATGCCGACGGCCCCGAGCGCGACCAGCCATACCCACCGCAGGGCGACGCCGGCCATGAGCAGGCCGATCAGGGTGAGCGGGGCGAGCACGTTGCCCGCGGCCTCCTGCATCGTCAGCATGGCGCCCACCACCAGGCCAACCCCGGCCGCCAGGTATCCAGCATGCTGTGGGCGCAGGTATCCGCGGTACGCGGCAGCCCCCCAGGCCGCCGACAGCACCCACACGCCAAGGCCAGGGCCCCACTCGTGCAAGCCCGGTGCGAAGCGCGCAATGCCGGCGCCGACCGTCGCCGCGATCGCCGCGAACGCCGCCAGGTGCTGAAGCGGGGCATGAGTCCGCCACCAGGCCACGACCCCGCAGACCGCAGTCACAGCAGCCGTCACCAGCAGGCCGCTGACCCCGCTCAGATGCCAGACCTGGTCGCTGAGCACCCCCATGAAGACCGTCACGCTCACGGTGGACATGAGCCACAGCACACTGCGCAGCCGGGCGAAAGCTGGCTCGCCGCCCACCGTCATCACGGACGCGGCACCCCCGAGCGCGACCGCGGCGACGGCGGCGAAAGCGAGCTGAGCGCCGACTGGAACGTCTGGCCAGAGCATGTGGACCGAGACAAAACCGGCCACGATCGCCAGCACGCCGCCAACGTAGCCGAGCGCCTCGACAGTCAGCGGGGTCCGCCCGGCCGCCCGGCCGGGTGCCACCCCAGCCCCAGCCCGTTCCGCCCCGGTGACCACGGTCTGGGCCACCCCGGCGTCAGCCCGGGCCGCCCCGGTCACCGCAGTCTGCTGCGCCTGCGCCACAGCCGCCTGCTGCGCCTCAGCCACCGCGATCCGCTCCGCTTGCCCCGCGTCGATGAGCCCAGCCGCTACCCAGCGCGCAAGCTGTTCGCCCAGCACAGGAGCGGGAGGAAGATCCTGCATGGCCACCGCCTTCGACAGTGCTCCCAGGGTAGGGCTGCTGGTCTTCCCAGCGGGAGTGCCGGCCTACTCACCATCGGCTGCCGGGTCTGCTCATATCTGGCTGCCTCATCTACTCAGCCGGGCTGCTGTGCCCGCCGGGCCTCAGGCGACCACCCGCACCGACGACGAGCCGTCGGGAAGGCGGCGGACCTCCAGCCGCTCGGGCACCCGGTCCTTCAGGTCGGTTACGTGGCTGACGATGCCTACCACCCGGCCCCGGTCACGCAGGTCATCGACGACCGCCATGACCTGGTCCAGGGTGTCGGAGTCAAGCGAGCCGAACCCCTCGTCGATGAAGAGCGTGTCCAGGTCCACTCCCCCGGCCTCGGCCTTCACCACATCCGCCAGGCCGAGCGCCAGCGCGAGGGAGGTGTAGAACGTCTCACCACCGGACAGCGATGCCGGGCTGCGTTCCTCACCAGTGTGCCGGTCGATCACGGCCAGCGTCAGCCCGGTGCGCTCCCGCCTGGTCTCACCCTCGTCGGTGCGCTTGAGTTCATAGCGCCCGGACGACATCGCCGACAGCCGGACGTTGGCCGCCGCGACCACCTGGCTGAACCAGTGCCGCAGCACATAGGTGGTCAGGTTCACCCGCCGGTGCCCGTCGGTCCCCTTGACCAGGCCCGCCAGCCGGATCACCGGCCCGATCTTCTCGACCAGCCGGTCGTGGGCTTCTTCGGCTTCCGTAACCTCTGCCATCCGCGTGGCCAGCCGGTTAGCCCTGGCCTTGCCGGCTTCGTGGACGCCCCTGACCTCCTGCTCGGCTTCCTGGGCACGGGCCAGCGCGGCGGCGGCCGCCCTCGCCGAGTCGTGGATCCGATCCGCCTGATCAGGGTCGAGCCCGGCCAGGTCCTTGCTGGCCACCGCTGCCTCCAGGCCAGCCATGGTGGTGATCCAGGACTCCACCCCGGCCGCAAGGTCTGCCTGCTCGGCGGGTGCCCGCACCGCGGCACGGACCTCATCCAGCGAGGCGAACCCCTGCTCCGACGCCTCCCGCTCGGCCCGCAGATGCGCCTTGGCGTGATCGGCAAGTGCGGCGGACAGTGCGTCGAGGGCATGCGCCAGCGCGCGGTCCCTGGCTGCGGCCTCCCGCAGGGCTGACTGCCGGGCGGCCACGGATGCGGACTCCCCGGCGGCCTCAGCCAGTCCGGTACGCAACCGTTCCAGGTCGTCACGGGCCGCGCGGGCCTGCGCGGCAGTGTCGGTGGCCTGCTTCTCCGCTTCCCGCAGGTCGGTGACGCTCGTCTCCTGCTCGGCGCGCGCGGTTGCCAGTCCGGCTTCCAGCCCGGCGGCGTCCGCCGCCGCCTGTTCCGCGTTCGCGATCTCGCTGGCCAGTGCCGCCGCTTCCGCTGCCAGGTCGTCGGCCACCCGCCCGCCAGCCCGGGCGGCGCAGGCCGCCTCCTGCAGGGCGAGTTCTTCGTGCCCGGTGTCGAGGCGGTCACGCTCGACCACAGCTTCGTCCCGCCGCGCGGCGGCTACCTCAATGTCGCTGGCGGACACCGCCGAAGCCGACGCGCACGCGGGGGCCGGGTGCTCGGTGGAGCCACAGACAGGGCAGGGGCTGCCCCCGGTCAGCTGGGCCGCGAGTTCGGCGGCCATCTCACTCAGCCGGGTGTCGCACAGCGCCTGGTGCGCGTACACCAGTGCCTGGTGGGCGTCTACCGCTTCCTGCAGCGCCGCCCGGGCTGCCGCCACCTGCGGCGCGAGTCCGGCGGCCTCACTGGCGGCCGCCTGCTGCTCCAGAATCTGCTCCCGCTTGGCCAGGGCGAGGTCAAGCCCGGCGGCGGCGGACAAGGCCTGCTGCCACTCCCCCTCCAGCCGGGTGATCCGGGCCGGCAGTTCGCTGCGCGCCTCTTCCAGGGCCGCGGCCCGCACCGAGGCAGCCCCGGCCCGCAGTTCCAGTTCGGCCAGTGCAGCCTCCTGGCCTGCCAGGCCCGCCTCCTGGTCGGCCAGGTGCTGGAGTCCTGCCGCCTCGCGTTCGCTGGTCTCCGCCTGGGCGGCCACACCGGCGCTGCCCTTGCCGCCGAGCAGATCCGCGTCCGGATCCCCGGTCAGCCCGGTGAGAGTTCCGCGCGCCTCAGCGACCACGGCCTCGGCGTCCGCCAGCCCGGCCAGCAGCGGCCGCACCGGCTCGGCCCGCCGGGCGGCGGCCAGCCGGCTTGCGCGCTGATCATGCTCTGGCCGGGTTCTCTCATGCGCCCGGCGGGCGGCCAGCGCCTGGGTCAGCCTGGTCATCAGGGCTGCCTTCGCCCTGGCCTGCTCGTCCGCGGCCAGCGCCGCTACAGCAGCACCGGCTGCCAGTTCCAGCCCCTCACCGGTGAGCGCCACATCCCCGGCGAGTTGCTCGCTGATTTCCTTCAGCCGGGTCATCCGCTCAGCGGGCGGCAGTGACCCGAGTTCGGCCCGGTCACCGGCATCCAGGCCGGCCGCCTCGGCCGCCGCCGACACCGCATCCGACACCCTCCTGTCCGACCGCTCACGCTCCCTGACGGCCTCGGCGCGGCGCCTGTCAAGTTCGGCGGTGACACGGTCGTACAACTGCGTGCCGAACAGTTTGGTGAGCAGTACCCGCCGGTCGTCGTCACGGGCCCGCAGGAACCGCGCGAACTCCCCCTGCGGCAGCAGCATGACCTGGGTGAACTGCTCGCGGTTGAGGCCGACCGCCGCCGTTATCACCTCCCCCGCCTCGGCCTTGTTCGAGGTCAGGCTGGACCAGCCGCCCGCCTCCATCCGCTGCAGGTGGACCTGGGTCGCCTCGGTCGTGAACCCGTCGCCGCGCTTCTTCGGCCGCCGGTGCTCGGGGACCCGGGTGATCCGGTACCGGGCACCGCGCAGCGAGAACTCCAGCACGGCGCGGGGCTCGGCAGCTGGCTGTGCGAAGTGGGACCGCAGCCGGTCGTCGCCGGAGTCCTCCCCGGCCAGGCCGCCGTAGAGCGCATAGGTGACCGCGTCCAGGATCGTGGTCTTGCCCGCGCCGGTCGGGCCTTCCAGCAGAAACAGCCCGCTGCTGGCCAGCCGGTCGAAGTCGATCCGCTGCACCGTGGCGTAGGGGCCGAACGCCGTCACCTCCAGCGAGTGCAGCCGCATCAGGCGGCCACCTCCCCGTGCTGCGCCGCGGCCACGGCATCGGCGAGCACCGCGCGCTGGGCCTCATCCGGCGGGGCCCCCGCCACGAACTCCACGAACAGCCCGCAGATCTCGGCCGGGTCTGACGCCTCGGCCAGCCGCACCAGATCAGCCTCGGCGCCGGTCAGCCCGCCTTCGGGTGCGAAGTCGAGCGCGATGGTGTGCGGCCACTTCTCACGCAGCCGCTCCATCGGTGCCAGCGGCCTGGCCTGGTCGGTGAGCACCGCCTTGACCCAGGCGCCGGCCAGCCCGGCCAGGTCGCCGTCGGCCCGGGCGAGCAGGTCGTCGAGANNCACCGCCGGCCTCGATCCGCTGCTGGCCGTGCAGATGGCCAAGAGCCAGGTAGGAACACCCGGCCAGGACGGAGACTGGCGCGTGGCCAATGCCGCCCACCCGGACGTCGCGTTCAGATTCGCAGGACTGGCCGCCAGTGATGAAGGCGTGCGCGACGACAATGGTGCGGGCGATGCCGCGGGCGGAGGCGTCCGCGCGGATCCGGTCCGCCGCCGCGGCCAGCACCGAGGCGTGCGAGCGCTCCGCGCCCAGCTCAGCCATGACCGCGTCGGGCAGCAGGTA
>DPMS01000935.1 GCA_003541285.1 Actinomycetota bacterium | reverse complement strand
CGAGGCGCCCTGCCTGACCGCGTCCGACGACCACGGCTTCTCGATCGACGAGGCCGAGGTCGTCTACTGGGGCCTGTGCCCCGACTGTTCCACCGCCCACAGTTCCTGGGCACTGTGATCCGCCTAGCCCGGAAGGATTCCCATGTCTGAGAACCAAGATGCAATCGCCGTAGACGCGAAGACGGAAGGCGCAGGTGGCTGCCCGGTCGTGCACGGGCGCGCCCCGCAGCCGGCTCAGGGCGGCGGAAACCGTCAGTGGTGGCCGGAGCTGCTCAACCTGAAGATCCTCGCCAAGAACCCCGCCGTGGCCAACCCCTTCGGCGAGGAGTTCAACTACGCCGAGGCGTTCAAGACCCTCGACCTCGCGGCCGTGAAGCGGGACATCGCGGAGGTGCTCACGACATCGCAGGACTGGTGGCCGGCCGACTTCGGCCACTACGGCCCGCTCATCATCCGGATGGCGTGGCACGGCGCGGGCACCTACCGGATCAGCGACGGCCGCGGCGGCGCCGGCGCCGGCCAGCAGCGCTTCGCCCCCGTCAACAGCTGGCCGGACAACGCCAATCTCGACAAGGCCCGCCGGCTGCTGTGGCCGGTCAAGAAGAAGTACGGCAAGAAGATCTCGTGGGCCGACATCATGATCCTCGCCGGCAACGTGGCCCTGGAGTCGATGGGCTTCAAGACCTTCGGCTTCGGCGGCGGTCGCGAGGACGTCTGGGAACCGGACGAGGATGTCTACTGGGGTCCCGAGACCACCTGGCTCGGCGACGAGCGCTACACCGGCGACCGCGAGCTCGAGGACCCGCTGGCCGCGGTCCAGATGGGCCTCATCTACGTCAACCCGCAGGGGCCGAACGGCAACCCGGACCCGCTCGCCGCGGCCCGCGACATCCGTGAAACGTTCCGCCGGATGGCGATGAACGATGAGGAGACGGTCGCTCTGATCGCCGGTGGTCATACCTTCGGCAAGACTCACGGTGCGGGCCCGGAGGACCACGTCGGCCCCAATCCCGAGGCTGCCCCGCTTGAGGAGCAGGGCCTGGGCTGGAAGAGCACGTACGGCACCGGCAAGGGCGGCGACGCCATCACGAGTGGACTCGAAGTCACGTGGACCAACACCCCGACCACCTGGGACAACAGCTTCTTCCGGATCCTCTTCGGTTATGAGTGGGAGCTGACCGAGAGCCCGGCCGGTGCCCACCAGTGGAAGCCAAAGGATGATGCCGGTGCCGGCACCGTCCCCGACGCCCACGACCCGTCGAAGCGCCACGCCCCGATGATGCTGACGACCGACCTCTCGCTCCGGTTCGACCCGGTCTACGAGCCGATCTCGCGGCGTTTCATGGAGGACCAGGAGGCGTTCGCGGACGCCTTCGCCCGCGCGTGGTTCAAGCTGACCCATCGCGACATGGGCCCGGTCGCGCGCTACCTCGGGCCTGAGGTCCCGTCCGAGACGCTGATCTGGCAGGACCCCGTTCCTGCGGTGGACCACGAACTCGTCGACGCTGCGGACATCGCCGCCCTCAAGCGCCAGATCCTCGCCTCGGGCCTGTCGGTGTCCCAGCTCGTGTCCACCGCGTGGGCGTCGGCCTCGTCCTTCCGTGGCAGCGACAAGCGCGGCGGCGCCAACGGTGGGCGCATCCGCCTCGAGCCGCAGAGCGGGTGGGAGGTCAACGACCCTGACCAGCTGGCGACGGTGCTGCGCACCCTGGAGGGGATCCAGGAGGCCTTCAACGCCGCCCAGGCCGGCGGTAAGAAGGTCTCGCTGGCCGACCTGATCGTGCTCGCTGGTGGTGCGGGCGTCGAGCAGGCCGCCAAGAACGCCGGCTTCGACGTCGAGGTCCCCTTCACGCCGGGGCGCACCGACGCGTCGCAGGAGCAGACCGACGTGGAGTCGTTCGCCGTGCTCGAGCCGAAGGCGGACGGGTTCCGCAACTACCTCGGGAAGGGCAACCGGCTGCCGGCCGAGTACCTCCTCATCGACAAGGCGAACCTGCTCACCCTGAGCGCACCCGAGATGACGGTCCTCGTCGGTGGCCTCCGCGTCCTGGGCGCGAACTACAACAAGTCGAAGCTCGGCGTCTTCACCACCACCCCCGCGTCACTGACCACCGACTTCTTCGTCAACCTGCTCGACATGGGCACGGCGTGGAAGCCGACGTCCGGGGACGCGGCCACGTTCGAAGGCCGCCATGCCGCCACGGGCGAGGTCAAGTGGACCGGCAGTCGTGTCGACCTCGTCTTCGGGTCGAACTCCGAGCTGCGCGCGCTCGCGGAGGTCTACGCGAGCGATGACGCGAAGGAGAAGTTCGTGAACGACTTCGTCGCGGCGTGGGACAAGGTGATGAACCTCGACCGGTTCGACCTCGTCTGATCATGGCGTCCAGGTCGGCCCGCGGCGGCCGACCTGGACGTCCTCAGTCCGAAGGATCTCGCATCGTCCGCCTCCAGCGCGACGCCGAGAGGGCCGCTGAGGACATGAAAGGCTGATCTTGCAGATGAGTGCGGAAGGACCACGGTTCCCCCGGCTGTTCTCGCCACTGAGGATCGGCCCGGTGCAGCTCCGCAACCGCATCGTGTCCTCCGGCCACGACACGGTGATGGTGCAGGACGGAAAGATCACCGATCAGCTGATCGCCTACCACCAAGCCCGCGCGGAGGGCGGCGTCGGCCTGATCGTGGTGCAGGTCGCCGGCGTGCACGAGTCTGCCCGCTACACCTCCCACGTGCTCATGGCGGTCGATGATTCCTGCTTGCCCGGTTACCGGAATCTTGCGGACGCCGTCCACGGTCACGGAACCGTTCTGTTCGGGCAGCTGTTCCATCCTGGCCGGGAGGTGATGGAGTCCGCTGATGGCACCGCCCCGGTCGCTGTTGCCCCCTCCCCGGTACCCAACGAGCGCTTCCAGGTGATGCCCCGGGCTCTGCGCGGCCGGGAGATCGGTGAACTCGTGGCAGGCTATGGGGCGGCGGCGGCCCGGCTGGTGCGGGCGGGCCTGGATGGCGTGGAGATCGTGGCCAGTCATGGTTATCTGCCGTCTCAATTCCTCAACCCCAATGTCAACTGTCGCGACGACGAGTACGGGGGGACCCCGGACAATCGCCTCCGCTTCTTGCGCGAGGTAGCTGAATCGGTCCGCCGTCAGGCCGGGCCGGGCGCCGCTGCCGGCATCCGGATCTCGGTCGACGAGCGTGACCCTGCCGGGCTGCCCGAGGACATCGCTATCCACGCCTGCACTGTCCTCGCCAGTTCCGGGCTGATCGACTATGTCAGCGTCACCACCGGGACCTCCGCCACCCTCGCCGGCTCTGGCCACATCGTCCCGGAGATGACCTGGCCCGCTGGCTACACCGCCCCAGCTGCCCGCCGGCTGAAGGATGCCGTCACGGTCCCCGTCATGGTTGCTGGCCGGATCAACCAGCCCCAGGATGCCGAGCTGATCCTGCGGTCAGGCGACGCCGACGCCTGCATCATGACCCGGGCACTCATCTGCGATCCGGTCATGCCAGCTCTGGCGGCCCAGGGCCGCACCGACGACATCCGTGCCTGCATCGCCTGCAACCAGGCCTGTATCGGCCACTTTCACGCGGGGTATCCGATCTCCTGCATCCAGCATCCCGAAACCGGGCGAGAACTCCGTTACGGGCAGCGGACACCCGCCGTCCACCGCCGCACCATCCTGGTCGCCGGAGGGGGCCCCGCCGGCATGAAAGCCGCCACCGTCGCGGCAGAACGAGGCCACAGCGTCGTCCTCCACGAGGCCACCGGCAGGCTCGGGGGCCAGATCCTGCTGGCCGAGCGGCTCCCCGGGCGGGCCGAATTCGGCGGCGCCGCCACCAACCTGCAGCGTGAACTCACCCGCGCCAACGTCACAGTCGCCTTCCACAGCCCCGTCACCCCCGAACTGGTGCGCAAGCAGTCTCCCGGCCTCGTTATCGTCGCCACCGGTGCCAGTCCCTACCGTCCCCCACTCGAAGTCGACGGGAATCCTGTGGTCGCTGACGCCTGGGAAATCATCCAGGGCCGCGAACTTCCCACTGGCCATATCGTCGTGGTCGACTCGCGTGGGGACTGGACCGGCATCGGCACAGCCCGCATCCTCGCCGCTCAAGGACACCGCGTCACCCTCGCCGTCACCGGCTACGCCACCGGGGAGCACCTCCAGCAATACGTCCGGAACGCCAGCCTCGCCGCCCTGCACAAAGCCAAGGTCACGGTGATCCCGCTCGTCCGTCCCCACGGCGTCGACGAGGACACCATTTACCTGCAGCACGTCCTCACCGAGGAGCCGGTCATCATCGGCGGGATCTCCGCCACCGTCCTTGCCTGCGGCCACCAGCCAGTCTCAGCACTCCTGACCAGCCTCGAAGAACAAGGAATCCCTACGGTAGGAGCCGGCGACTGCCTCGCCCCCCGCACCGTCGAAGAAGCTGTCCTCGAAGGTCTTGCAGTCGCCAGTGAAATCTGATCAGCGTCGATGTCCCGCGGGCGGCAATTCGGCTTGTGCCATATCATCGGCGGTCGCTGGCGAGCGGCTCGGACTGAGTGGCCGGAGGTTCAGATCCTCTCATCCCGGCCAGTCCCTTGCGGGATTTCGGTGGCGACGCCGGCCGGCACATACGGATGCTTCTGCTGGATCAAGGCGTTCAAGCGGTCCCGGTCCGGGGCGAGCAGGGCCTTGACGCCCTCCGCGCTCACATCCGCAACGATGACGTCGCCAACCTCGTCGTGGACGTCGCTGAAGAGGCCGTGCGTCTTCATCTTCTGGGCCTGGTAACGATTGTCGTCGGTCGGGCTGACGTAGTGGACCGACCAGATCTTGTAGCGGTAAACCAGGAACAGGTGGTTCAGCGTCATCAGGCGCTTCTTGCGCAGGGCGATGTCGAAGGTGTTCTGGTCGCGAACCGAGAGGATGTTGCGCCCCCGGCGATCCACGATCACGTCGAAGATGATATTGGCAACCTTTTCCCCGCTTGTCTTGGACAGGGTGAGTTCCAGCAACTCCGAGCCCGCCGTGTTCGGCCGCAGCCCGACACGCAGCGAGTACGGGATCTGGTGGTGCTTCGTCCACATCGTGAGCCATTCCTCGAGCAGCTTGGTCGGCACTTCGGTCTGGACCAGGTGCTGGTGCTGCGTCGAGCCCTTGCCCATCGCTTTGGTGGCCGCCGTGCCGCCCGAAGAAGCCATGAGCGCCGCATCCAGCCGCGGCCCGCCCACGAGCGTCTGGGGCGTCCGGTAGGGCGATTCGACCAGGCGGAACTTTCGCTGCAGCCGGGCCAGGGAGAGCATGCCGTCCTGCTTGAGCGCGGCGGCGAACTCCTCTGCCGCCAGGCCGTCGATCTGATGTCCGCCGTAGGTAATGAAGTTGAAGACGAACCCCAGCTTGCCGAGCTCCTCCGGGAATCGCCGCATTTCCTCCTCGCTCATCCCGGTCGTGTCCCAGTTAAACGACGGTGACAGGTTGTACGCGAGCATCTTGGCGGGGAACTCGGCATGGATGGCCTCAGCGAAACGCCGGGCGTCCGCCAGGTTCGCGGTCTTGGTCTCCATCCACAAGAGGTCGGCGAACGGAGCGACAGCCAGCGACCTGGCGACCGCGTACTCGATTCCGCTCTGTATCTGGTAGTAGCCATCGGCAGTCTTGGAGACCTCACAATCCCAGATGATGTCGATGCCCATCGATTTGGCCCTGGCCCGGGCGGCGTGGAACGACGTTCGGTTCGCGAAGGCCAGCCACTCGTCGGCGCTCATGTCGAAGCGCTCACCCTCGTTGGCGCGGAACTCGATCACGTCCGCGACCGCCTGGGGATAACTCTTCAGGTTGGCCTCGGACTGCCACGCCTCCAGGTACTCCGTCTCGACCTCCTCCAGCAGTGCCTCGACCGGCGACCCATCGGCCTGCTGGAACGCCTTCGCGCTCTCTTCGAGCACGCGCATCACGCCTGTCCGCGCGAGCCAGGCGCTGCCCTCCTCGTACTCCGCGGCGGAGATCTTGTACAGCAGATGACCGCGCGCGTCCTCGACGCCCAGCTCGCAGAGCGTCCTCATGATGGCGAGATAGCCGACCTTGTAGGTCGGCAGCTCAACGTTGGTGGCGCCCAGGATGAACGGATGATCGCGCTCGTCCCCGCGCCCATCCAGGAACGTGGCCGCTTCGGCGTCGGTTCGGGCCACGATGACACCGGGCACCTTCATGACGTCGAGCTGGAAGCGCGCGGCGCTCAGCCGCTTGATCTGCTCGTCCACGCCGACGAGCACCTTCCCGGCCTGGTGCCCGCACTTCTTGGCGCCGGGCTTCTGGTCCTCGATGTGGTAGCCCGGAACCCCGACCTCGACGAAACGACGGATCAGATTCCGGACATGCGCGTCGCCGCCGTGTCCCGTGTCGGCGTCGGCGATGATGAATGGCCGGTAGTCGATCTCGGGGGAGGCAGCACGCTGCGCCTCGCTCAGGCGCGAGCGGGCGAAGCGCTGGTTCCGGTCCGCCGTGAGCAGGGCGCGCACGATCGGCGCGGCCTCGTCCGGCACCTGGGAGAGCGGGTAGCTGGCCAAGTCGGGTCCCGGGTCCTCGGTGATGGATCCTTTGGCCGACGTGGCCCAGCCGCCCAGGTAGATGCCCTCGATTCCCATCCGCTTCAGGGCCACCGCCTGGCCGGGTGAATAGGGGCCGAAGGTGGTGATCTGCTTGTGCTCGGCGAAGAGCTGCCGGAGCCGATCGTAGAACTGCTCGGCCGCCACTCTCGCCACGGTGTAGTCGGTTGGGATGGTGCCCTGTTGCTCGACCACCTGACGCGCAGAATACAAACGCGTGATGCCCTCGAATCGGGGACTGGCGAACCATCTTGCGGTCTCGCCGGTTTCCGAATCGAACGAGCTCGTGGCTGGCTTCTCGGCGACTTCCGAATCGAATGACCTCATGACTGGCTCCTGCCGCTCCTACCCTGCGGTACTTCTCGCGACCTCGAAAGCCAGGTCCCGCATGATACGGGTCCCGCGCACCGCCTCAACGTCCCCGTACAGTTTCCGCAGTCCGCGGACCCGGATCGCAACCCCGCCCTCACCGTCGCCGCCAGGCACGCGTGAATCCTGGGTTTCCACTGCCCTCCTGACACCCGCCTAAACCAGCCTCCGGATGGGCCTATCAGGAAAATCTGCCTTACCAGTCATCATCCCGCCAGGGCCGAAGGTCCCCTCCAGGCATGGCTCCCCAGCCCGCGCCAATAAGGTGATCTGAGCCACTGGCGCACCGATCTTCGGCCAGGTGCACCACCCGGTGGGGGCCCGACTCGCAGCCGGTGGTAATCGCCGCGATGGAAAGCCTCCGGCGGGTACGGGCTGCCAGCCCGCGACGGGTCGAAGTGGTTCAGGTCGGCCAGGCTGGGTTCGCCGTTCGCGGTGTCTCGGCCGCGGGAGAGCTGGGCAGCGCGCATCGCCGGTATGACCAGGCCGGGCACTGATATCTGTGCCGCGGCTACGAGGAGCCGGTCCGGCCGGGCTGGATGCTAACCGCCCAGAGCCTCCAGGATGAGGCCGGACCCGGCGGGATCGCTGCTGCCGGTGGCCCAGGCCATGACCGCGCAGCCGGGATAGAGCCGCCGCAATTGGCCGGCCTGGTATTTCAGCCCGGTCCCGGCGAACCACACCGCGTGGCGGTGCCCTCCGGCGGTGTAGGTGTAATACGTCTCCCCGTCTTTGCTCCCAGTCTTTACCCAGCCCCGGCCGGCGAGGTCGGTAGCGGTGATGGTGGCGGCTTGCGTGCCAGCCAGTCGGTGCCCTGCCGGGTCCAGCGTCCAGTCGTAGCCGTACATGGCCGACTCGACGGCCAGCCGCGCACCAGGGATGTGGTAGGTCCGCACTTCGGTCAGCACCCTCTTCAGGTCGGACACCGTGACGATCGGGCCTGGATCACCCGTTGACCAGTGAAAGTCGATGGCCATCAGCACGACCTGGTCCGAGTACTTCGCGAGTTCGCCGTAGTCGTAGAGGTAAGGCGTCAGATCCGACAGGTTCTCGTAGTCGATCTCGTCGGTCGTGCGGACCCTGACCGCCACCCGCAGTGTCCGGTGCTGCCGGTGCATGGCCAGCGCGAGTTCGCGCACGAACTCTGTGTAAGAGGCGGTGATCCGGCCGATCTCCTGACGGTCGGTCAGCCCTTGCCAGTGCGCCACGGAGGCGTACAGGCCGAGGTCGTTCTTGCTGCTGGGAAGGGCGTACTCATAGTCCAGGGTCAGGCCGTTGGCCTGCGGGTAGCTGGTCATCGCCGTTGCGAGTGCCGCAACATTGCGCCACCTGGCCTTTGGGTCGAGCAGGATCTGTGCCATCACAGACTTGGGCGTCTGCTCGTCGGAGATGGTGATGAACCGCCATCCGCACGGGTTCGCCGCCGCGGCCGCGCCCAGGACGGTTTCCAGCGACGAGCCTCCCGGGTTACCCGACTGCCGCACGATGCTGTCCGGGGTCGCGCCCAGGTGCAGCCAGAAGAAGTCCAGCAGGCGCAGCCGGCTGGCCTGCGCGGCGATCAGGCTGGGGCGGTTGGGGTCATCGAGCCAGTCGGGCAGCCACGCCCCGCTGGCACCGGCCAGGGATGGGCGGCCGCAGGTCGCGGGACGCGGCGCGGGGCCGGTCGCGGGCAGCGCCTGCAGGTTCAGTTTCGGGGTGGCGCCGGCACCCGCACGCGGCGATACCGCGCTGTCCGGGGCCAGTGGCTGCCCGGCGGCCCCAGTGCCGACCACGGACAGCCACACCCCGGCACCAATGAGGACCGCCAGGGCGGCCACCAGTATCAGCCCCGGCCAGGTGAAAAGCCGTACGCGCATCCGCTCCTCCTTTGTCATGCGGCTTTCAGCGGGCTGCCGTCGCCGGCGGCCGGGATCCTGGCGACTCGCGTGCCCTTCCAGCTGATCAGCCTGCCGGTTAGCACCGCGAACACCGTGCGGTACGCCAGATATATCTGGAGCGGGTCATTGATGAAGCGGTAGAAGATTGCGGTCAGCGGGTCCCACGACCATTCCCGCAGCACGACCATTGCGGTCAGGTTCTGCACCAGCCGGAACCCGGTGAACACCGCCAGGTAGATCAGGAGCTGGGACCAGTTTCCCGAGGCGATGGCCGTTATGGTGATGGCATAGTTCAGTGGCAGCAGCACTATCGGGATGAGAAGCCCGGTGACCGAGTACCACATGACCCAGGTGAGCGCCCCGTATTTGCCCGGCTCTGCCAGTATCACCTTGTGTTTCCATAGATTCTGAACGGTGCCGAAGGTCCAGCGCGTCCATTGCCTGGCGATGCCCTTGAGGGTGTCAGGTGCCTGTGTCACCGCCACGGCCCTGATGTCCTGGACGACGGCGAACCCGGCTTGGCGCAATTCAAGCCCGGCGTCGGCGTCCTCCCCTAACGTGTCGCCGGAAACGCCTGTCTTCCGCATAACCGAGGTCCGCCAGGCCGAGCAGGCGCCGGGCACGATCAGGATGCCATTCTTCCCCTGTGCCACGCGCATCAGGCCAATGCCGAGGTTGTACTCGGCCTGCTGGAACCGGAACAGGAGCCACTGCCAGGGACGGCGGGCGGCGTTGCCCGCCCTGATGTAACCAGCGGCCGCGCCTACCTTCGGATCACGGAAATGGCGAATCAGGTTCGGGATCGTATCCGGGCCCGCCAGCCGGGTATCGGCATCAAATGCGGCACATACCTCACCGCGGATCCTGGTCCGGAAGGCCAGATCCCAGGCGGCCGCCTTGCCCGCGTTCTGCTCCAGGTGGACTACTTCGAGCCTGCGTGACGGGTGGCAGTACCGGGCGGCGAGCTCGTCGAGGATGGCCTTCGTCCCGCCGGCCCCGTCCGGGGTGCCCCCTTCGCCATCCGCTGAGCCGTCGTTGACCACGACGACCTGCAGGTCGAAGGGGTAGTCGTAGGCGAAGACCGACTCGATCGTGGCCCGGATCACCGCCTTCTCGTCCCTGGCCGCGATCAGGACGGAGACCAGCTTGGGGTGCCAGCTGGGAACCGGCCGGTACTGCTTCCATCCCCCGTACAAGGCACGCACGATCCAGCCGGCCCCAAATCCCAGGAGAACCCAGGTCGCCAGGCTCAGCACCAGTGGCAGGCCCGTCTCGGGCAGCACCTGCCGGGCCCACTCCGCCCAGAAGCCGAGCCGGTCGCCCAGGGTCGGGTGTTCCCGCGCCACCGGGCCGCCCCCGCCCTGCTGCCGGAGAAGCTGGTCCAGGGTCATGAACCGGTAGCCCAGCACCTCGGCCTTCTGGAGAATGCGCTCCGTCAGCCGCACGGTCGCGGCATCGTTCTTCCCCGCGGTGTCGTGCAGGACGATGACCTGGCCCGGCAGCCCTGGGCGATCGAGTTCCGGGAGCGGGATTTCCGCCTCCGGTGGGTAGCTGTAGTCGGAGGTGTCGGTCGTGAACCCGGCTTCGGTGAAGCCGAGTTGCTGGCTGACCAGTGTGGAATAGACATTGGCCCGGATGGATCCCTGGCCCGTGGTGTTGCTCCCGCCGTAGGGTGTCCGGAACAGCTGGCTCCTGTACTCATCCAGTGCGGCAATGATGTGCTGGTCCATGACGAGCTGGTCCCGGGCGGCGGCGGGCCGGAGCCCTTCCAGCGCCGCGTGGCTGAGAGTGTGGTTGCCCACCACGTCTCCGCTCGCGATGACCTGGTGAAATACATCCGGGGCGCCGAGGATGTTCACTCCGATGCTGAAGAACGTCGCCCGGACGTGATACGCGCGAAGGACGGCAAGCAGCTTCGGTGTCCAGGTCTTGCTGGGCCCGTCGTCGAACGTCAGCAGCAGGGTGCGCGGCGGGACCTCGCCAAACTCCTCGATCGCGTAATCGCAGCCCTCCGCGTTGTGCATTTCCAGGGGTGTCAGCTGGCTCATGACCGTCCGGCCGGAAAACGGATCGACCGCGAAAGCCGTGCCGCCGCTACGCCGGACCTGTACCACCCGCCGGAACACGCCGTTGCCGATGATCGGGATGCCACGCTTCCCGTCCGGCATCAGCTCCCCGTGTGCCCGGCCGCATGCGGTCATCTCGGTGGCGAGCTGCCGCGGGTAGGCGGTGTCGGCGTGAAGCAGGGGTGGCTGCGGTGCCGCCACGATCAGCTGCCGAGCGCGGCCAAAGGCCAGCCCCAGGTCTGCTGCCAGCACCAGCATCAGCAGGAGCACCGCGAGCCCTCGGCGGCCGCTCTTGCTGGCGAAGACCTGACCGGTCCGGCGCCTGGGGCGGAGCCTTGCATGACGCCCTATGGTGCACACCCCCTCGGTGTCGTGTCGTCGTCCGCGGGCGGGACCGCGTTCACCCTGGTGCCGCACCCGCTGACGCGCCGGGCGAGACGTCTGCGGCCACTAACGCAGGTGCGGAGGAGGGTGGTGGCGTCAAGGACTCGGGCGGCGCGGATGAACTGGCCGGTGGTGAACTGTCCGGTGGCGGGCTCGGCGATGGGCTCGGGCTGGGCTCGGGGCTTGGGCTCGGGGGCGGGCTCGGGCTGGGCGACGGACTCGGGCTGGGGGTCGTCGCCGGAGGCGAGGTGGATCGGGCCGACGGCACCGGGGTGGTTCGCGTGGGCAGTACCAGATCGCCTGCGCCCAGGCCCAGTGACGGCACCAGGCTGGGGCTGGGCGACGGGTACCGGCGGTTGCCGCCGGCGCCAGCCTCGCCGCTGGGCTGGCTGGCGGGGGTCTGGAG
>DPMS01000273.1 GCA_003541285.1 Actinomycetota bacterium | reverse complement strand
CGTCGTGCCGAACGCCTCCCCCTACGAGCGCGGCAAGGACAGCGCCCGGCTGGAGCTGTGCGTGCGCCGCGCCCGCGAAGCGGGCGCCACCCTCGCCTACGTCAACATGATGGGCGGCCAGGACGAACTGGTCTTCGACGGGGACTCCATCATCGTGGACGCGGCCGGGCGGCTGCTGGCACGAGGCCCGCAGTTCGAGGAGGCGCTGGTCGTCGCGGATCTGGACCTGCCCGGTGCCCGGCCAGGCACGCCGCCGCAAGACGCACCCGCCGATGTCGCGGACGGCACGGTGATGACGATCCACCGGGTCAGCGTGCCCGCCCCGCCCGCCGCCACCGGGCCCGCCCGGGGCTCCGCGGACGTTGCGGCTGAGCCCGCACCGGTGTGGCCGCGGCTGTCCCCCCTCGCGGAGGTCTACGCAGCGCTGGTGACCGGGGTGCGGGACTACGTGCACAAGAACCGCTTCCGCTCGGTCATCCTCGGCCTGTCCGGTGGCATCGATTCCGCGCTGGCGGCGACCATCGCGGCCGACGCCATCGGCCCCGGCCTGGTGCACGCGGTGCTCATGCCCGGCACGTACTCCTCCGCGCACTCGGTAGCCGACGCCGAGGACCTGGTGAAGCGGCAGGGCCTGCATGGCCGCACGGTGCCGATCGCCCCGATGGTGGACGCGTTCCAGGCCGACCTTGAGCTGACCGGGGTCGCCGCCGAGAATCTCCAGTCCCGGGTGCGGGGCATGATCTTGATGTCGCTGTCCAACGCCGAGGGCCATCTGGTGCTGACGACCGGCAACAAGAGTGAGCTGGCTACGGGGTACTCGACGCTGTATGGGGACTCGGCGGGCGGGTTCGGCCCGATCAAGGACGTGCCGAAGACCCTGGTCTGGGACCTGGCCCGGTGGCGCAACGAGGAAGCGGGCAGGCGCGGTGAGACCCCGCCCATCCCGGAGAACTCGATCATCAAACCGCCCAGCGCCGAACTCGCTCCCGGCCAGCTGGACACCGACACACTGCCGGATTATGCGGTGCTGGACGCCATCCTCGGCGACTACGTGGTGCGGGACCTGGGGGCGGCGCAACTGATCGCGGCCGGTCACGACCCCGCGCTGGTGGACCGGGTGATCGCCATGGTGGACCGCGCGGAGTACAAGCGCCGCCAGTACCCGCCCGGCCCGAAGATCACACCACGCAACTTCGGCCGCGACCGCCGCCTGCCGATCACCAATCGCTGGCGCGAACCTCACCACAGCTGAGGTGCTCTGCCCGCGTCTGGGTAACCGTCGTAGGAGTGGCCCGCCTTCCGGTGGGCAGAAGGCGGGCCGCTGACCGGGCTGTTTACTTCGTGAAGCCCTCGAGCTTGTTCGCCTGGATGACGAACGAGTTGGTGTAGGTCGTGGCCAGGTTGACCGGCCCGGTGATCTTACCGGCGAGCTTCTCAACCGCGAGCACGGTCGCCGGCCCATTCGCCGGCATCATCCCGTCGGGCAGGAACTGGGCCTTGTCCGTGGCCAGAGCACTGATGTAGTCCGCCCTGGTGATCAGGGAGTTCGAAACGAAGCCGGCCGGCAGGTGCGCCGCGATCTGGGCGGCGCTGTGGGTGCTGATCCAGTGCATGGTCGCGACGAGCGCGTCCACCACCTTCTGGACGGTGGCCTTGTGCGAGCTGACCCAGTCGGCGCGGGCGAGCACGCATGCGGTCGGCCAGAAGCCGCCGAGCCAGCGCTGCACGCCGGCGGACGTGGCGAGGTCGATCGCGGAGTAGCCGACCCCCTTCTTCTCGATCGCGGTGACGGTGGGCTGCGTGGTCATCCCGCAGACGATCCGGTGATGCTGGATCGCGCTGATCATGGTGTCACCGTCGCCGGCGGCAACCCGGCTGAACTGGCTTGACGACAGGTGGTAGCGGGCAGCGAGGTACAGCGTCAGGTCATCGGTGCCTGAGCCGATATCGGTCACGCCGACGCTCTTGCCCCGCCACTGGGCAGGGGATGTGATGCCGGAACCCTTCGCGCACATCTCGCGCTCACCGGGCGCCCCGCTGAGCTGCACCACGTCGGTCACGGTCTTGCCGTGGAGCTGGAAGTCAATGGTGTGCACGTACCAGGCGCCGGCCATATCCACCTGACCGGACGCCATCGCGTCCTCGGCCCCGACCCCGCCGGCCTGCTCGGTGCTGAGCTGCACGTTGACGCCGTACTTCCGGTAGAAACCCAGGCCCTGGGCGAGTTGGTACGGCAGGTAGATCTGCTTGTCGATGCCGCCGACCATGAGCGTGACCGTCGGCAGGCTGCTGCTGGCACTGACGGTGCTGGCGCTATTCGAACCGCAGGCGGTGAGGCCCGCCAGCAGAAGCGCGGTGGCCGCCCCGGCCAGCGACAGCGAGGGCATTCTTCGGAACATGGGCTTACTCCTAGCTAGTTGTGCTGACGACGTTCGGGTGACTGGCGAGAAGGCTCCGGGTTCGCCGGTGCTAGGTCACGCCGGCTTCGGTGGGCGCCGGTGGGCGCCAGGAGAGCAGCCGCCGCTCCAGCCGGCCGATCACCCATTCGGCGGTGAGGGCGAGAACCGCGATGATCAGCATCGCGGCGAACACGCCATCGGGATCGAAGTTGTTCTGCGCCGTCGCGATGACCAGGCCAAGGCCCTTCTGGGCGCCGAGGAACTCCCCGACGATGGCACCGATGATCGAGAAGCCGAACGCCACGTGCAGGCTGGCGATGATCCATGTCAGCGCCGACGGCAGGACGACGTTCCGGATGACCTGAAACCGTGAGGCTCCGAGCACCCGCACGTTGGCGACCAGGTTCCGGTCAACTTCCCGCACGCCCTGGAAGGCATTGAAAAAGACGACAAAGAAGACCAGGACCGCGGCCAGCATCACCTTCGACGTGGTGCCCAGGCCCAGCCACACCACGAAGATGGAGCCCAGCACGATGCGCGGGATCGCGTTCATGGCCTTGATGTAGGGCCCGAGGACATCGGCGAGAAAACGCACCTGGCCGAGCAGGACCCCGAAGACGACACCGCCGGCCACGCCGTAGGCGAAGCCCAGCAGCGCCTCCTTCATGGTGATCCAGACCTGCAGCCACAGCGAGCCGTACGCGGTCCCGTGCTCCACCCAGTCGCGCAACCGCAGCACGATCCCGCTGGGCTGGCCGAAGAAGAACGGGTCGATGATCTTCCAGATGGTGAGCAGCTGCCAGCCGCCGACGATCACCACGAAGGTCGCCGCCCGTGCCGCGTGCACGCCCAGCCGCCGCCGGCGGGCCTGCCGCCGGACGGCGCTGGCGGCTGGGATCTCGCCGGGCGCGGCCGGCGGCGCCTGCGGGCTGGCCTCGGCCACCGGCACCACTCCCGGCTCGCCGCTCATGGCCGTCCTCCCGCAGCCAGCGCAGGCGCGGCGGTGCGGGTATAGGCCTGCTCCACCTCTTCCCGCAGCGCCTCCCAGATCTGCTGGTGGAGCTCCAGGAACCGCGGCTCGAAGCGGATCTCCTGAACCGCACCTCGTGGCCGCGGGAGGTCGATGTCGTAGACAGCCTTGACCGTGCCCGGCCCGGCGGTCATGACCACCACCCGGTCGGCGAGAGCGATCGCCTCCTCAAGGTCGTGGGTGACGAAGATGACCGACGGGCGCGCCTGGTCCCACAGGGCCAGCAACTCGTTGGACATGATGGCTTTCGTCTGCACGTCCAGTGCGGCGAAGGGCTCGTCCATCAGCAGGATCGACGGCTCGTTGATCAGGGCGGCAGCCAGGCTCACCCGTTTGCGCATGCCGCCGGAGAGCTGATGCGGATGGTGGTCCTCGAAACCGGCCAGGCCCACTGTGCGCAGCCATTCCCGCGCATCGGCGTGTGCCACCTTCTTGGAGGCGCCGTGAAAGATGGGGCCCATCGCCACATTCGCGAGCACGGTCTTCCACGGCAGCAGGGCGTCGGCCTGGAACATGAAGCTCGTGCCGCTGGTAATCCCGCCGACCACCTGCCCGCCGACGCGAACGGCACCGGCGCTTGGCCGGTCCAGCCCGGCCACCAGGGTCAGCGTCGTGGATTTGCCGCAGCCCGTCGGCCCGACCACGGCGCAGAACTGCCCGCTCCCGACGGCCAGGTCTACCTGGCGCAGGGCAGTGAAAGCCGCCCCGGCAGGTGTCAGGAAGCGCTTCGTGACACCTGCCAGCTCGATGCCGGCGTCCTGCCTGCCAGGAGCGCTGGTATTACCGGAATATGTAAAAGCATTCACGAAAGCGGACGCTAGCCAGCGCCGTTCCCCACGTCACGTTTCCGCTCAAAGCCCGCGTAAAAAACATTGCGCGCGTTTTGCTCGTTTTGCTCATGAGTTTGGGTACTTCACCAGCATGCGAAACCGCTGTTACACTGCCGCAACGTAACGAAACGCCGGGCCAGCGGGCCAGGCAGCATGAGGAGAGCCAGTATGCGGCGGTTGTCGTGGCAGCGGCTATCCACCCAGGTCGTGATCGCGCAGGTGGCGATTCTCGTGATCACCATGGCGGCGGGATTCGCCGTTGTGCAGTGGCACCTGAAGGGCCAGCTCAATCAGCAGTACGAGCAGCGCGCGCTCGCGGTGGCCGAGACGCTTGCCGCGCAGCCCGCGGTCATCCAGGGCGTGGAGACCGGTAAGCCGGGCGGCGGTATCCAGCGGCTGGCCATGGCCGCGATGGCGCACACCCGCGCCAGGTTCATCGTGATCACCAACGCGCAGGGCATCCGGTACTCGCACCCGAATCCCGCCCTGATCGGCCTGCCTGTCTACGACGACCCAGAGCCGCCTTCCACCGAGCCGTTCCGCACCGGCAGGCCGTGGACCGGGATCCAGGAGGGGACACTCGGCCTGACCGCCGCCAGCCGCAGGAGGATCTACACGGCCCGCGGCAAGGCCCCCATCTTCGACCGCGGCCGCGTGGTCGGCGAGGTCTCGGTGGGTTTCCCCACCCAGGATGTCAGCCGCCAGGTCACCGGCTCACTGCCCGCACTGGGGGCGCTCCTGCTCGGCGTGCTGGCCGTGGGCGTGCTCGCGGCGCTCGGGCTTTCCCGGCGGCTGAAGCGGCAGACATTCGGGCTCGAACTCGGTGAGATCGCCGCGCTACTGCAGGAGCGGGAGGCGATGCTGCACGGCATCCGGGAGGGCGTGATTGGTTACGACACCAGCGGCCGGGTCCTGCTCGCCAACGACGCTGCGCGGCGGCTATTGCGGCTGCCGCCACGGTTCCTCGGCCGCCCGCTGCGCGAACTGCTTCCGCCGGGCAGGCTGAGCGATATCGTGAGCGGCGAGATCAGCGGCAGCGACCTGCTCGTGCTCACCGGCGACCGGGTGCTCGTCGCCAACCGGATGCCGATCCGCCGCGAGCACCGGCGCCACCTCGGCTGGGTGGTCACCTTCCACGACCGGACCGAGTCTGAGAGCCTGAAGCGGGAACTGGATGAGGCCATCGGCCTCACCGATGCGCTGCGGGCGCAGTCACACGAGTTCGCGAACCGGCTGCACACCCTGGTGGGGCTGGTAGAACTCGGGCACTACGAGGAGGCGATCCGTTTCGTCACCGACGTCTCGGCGGCCAGGGACACCCTGACCGAGCAGCTCAAGGCGGCCATCGGGGATCCCAGGCTGGTCGCCCTCACCCTCGCCAAGTCCTCGCTGGCCGACGAGCGCGGGGTCCAGTTCCGGGTCGCTCCCGACTGCCACGTGGACGGCGCCATTACCGATGTCAGCGAAGCGCTGACGGTGACCGGCAACCTCATCGACAACGCGATCGAGGCCACGGCGCAGGCCCCGGGACCTCGCTGGGTGGAGCTGACCGTCGTGTCGGTCGGCCCGGACCTGCTGATCCGGGTACGCGACTCCGGTCCCGGGGTTCCGGACGACACACGCGAGGCGATCTTTACCGACGGTTACACCAGCAAGTCGTCGCCGACCGGCGCCCGCCGCGGTCTCGGCCTGGCCCTGGTGCGGCAGATCACACAACGGCGGGGCGGGATGATCAGCGTGGGCCGGGACGGCGGCGCGGTCTTCACTGCCGTCCTCCCGGGCTGCCTGGGCACCTCCCCGGAGCCCGGCGGGCAGGCCGGGGACGGGACGGAACTGGCCGGGCAGCCGCTGGTGCCGTCATGATCCGCACCGTCGTGGTCGACGATGACTACCGGGTGGCCGCGATCCACGCCGCCTACCTCGGCAAGGTCGAGGGGTTCGAGGCGATCGCCCAGGTACACACCGCTGCGGCCGCGGTCGAGGCGGTAGACCAGCTCCGGCCCGACCTGCTCCTGCTAGACCTGTACCTGCCCGATGAGCACGGCCTTGACGTGGTGGCGCGGCTGCGGGGGGACGATCACCCGCAGGTGGACGTGATCGTCATCACCGCGGCGAAGGACGCCGACAGCGTCCGCGCCGCCATGCAGCACGGCGCCCTGCACTACTTGCTGAAGCCGTTCAGCTTCCCGGCGCTGCGCGACAAGCTCCTGTCGTACGCGCAGATGCGCTCACGGCTGGACACGCTCCGCACCGCTGATCAGAACGGTGTCGACCGGGTGTTCGGCGCGCTACGGGGGCCGGACGCCCGGGCCGGGAGCAAAGGCCGGTCGGAATTCACGCTGGCGACGGTCGAACGGGTGCTGGCCCACCAGGACGGGGACCTGTCCGCGTCCGAGGTGGCCCGGCTCACCGGGATGAGCCGGGCCACCGCCCAGCGGTACCTCACCCACCTGCATGAGATAGGCCGGGTCGCCATCCGGCTCCGGTACGGCGTGAGCGGCCGCCCTGAGCACCGCTATCGCTGGCAGGCCAGGGGCCCCGGGCTGGCTGGCCGGCCGCTCGCGGGCGGAGCGTAGCCCCGCCGCCCCGGCCCGCCGATGTATGGAACTCACGCTTGGTGCTGGCCAGTGCCACCCCGGCGCAACCGGCNNCCGCCCGCCCGGGCCGTCTGTCCGGGATTTTGCCCAGCGCATTCGCCCGTGAATGTGCTGGTTAAGGACCATCGCACCAGCTGGCAGGGCATTCGCCTCTGCCTCACCTGTCATATGCATCCCATCCTCGTGCCATGGGGGCAATTACCGGCACCGGTGCGAAGAAGATCATGCTGGTCGCTGCCGTGGCGGCGGCGGCCGGTCTCGCGAGCGCCTGCGGTGGCACCAGTTCGCCCAGCCCGGGCGGGTCGACGTCCGCGTCAGCGAGTGCGTCCGCCACCGGCACCGCGGGTCTTGCCCAATTCAAGGCGGTTGCCACCGGGCCTGAGGCGAAGAAACTCCAGCAGGATCTGGCGACCTTCATCAAGGACGCCTCCCAGCAGAACCTCACCGCAGCCGAGGCGGACGCACGGCAGGTCGCCGCCGACATCACCGCCTGGGCGGGCGCGATGCGCCCGGTCCCGGTTCCGGCGGGCTACGAGGCAGCCAAGGCGACGATCCTGCGCGGGCTCGCTCTTATGAGCACCGGCGTCACCGAGGTCGCCGACGGCCTGCACAACAAGGACATGACGCAGGTCAACAAGGGCAACGCCGACGTTCAGCAAGCTGTGAAGATCATCAATCAGGCCAGCGCCATGGTGCCCTGAGCAGTTCCTGCCAGACTGGGGAACATGACCCCCGGCAGCCAACGGCAGGAGCAGGCCGCCTCGTTCGGGGCCGCCGCAGCTGAGTACGAGCGTGGACGGCCACCGTATCCGGCCCAGGCGACCGACTGGCTTCTCCCCGCAGGCGCGGCGCACGTCCTGGACCTTGGTGCCGGGACCGGCAAGCTGACCCGCCAGTTGTGCGACCGCGGCCTGGAAGTGACCGCCGTCGAGCCCTCGGCCGGCATGCGTGATCAGTTGCGGCGGGCCGTGCCCGGTGCTGCCGTGCTGGCCGGCACGGCCGAGCAGATCCCCCTGGCCGGCCGCAGCGTCGACGCGGTGCTGGTCGCCCAGGCCTGGCACTGGGTGGATCTGCGGCAGGCGGTGCCCGAGGTGGCCAGGGTGCTGCGGCCAGGCGGGCGGCTCGGCCTGCTGTGGAATATCCGCGACGAGCGGGAGGACTGGGTAGCACGCCTGGGCACGATCATGCGCAGCGCGGAGGGCCATCATGCCAGCAGCGACACGATGAGCGGGGCACCGCAGGTCGGCCCGCCGTTCGGCCCGGTGGAGCGCTTCGACGTGGAGTGGGTTCACCACCTGGCCCCGGACGCGCTGCTCGACATGGTCGCGTCCCGCAGCTACGTCATCACGATGCCCGCCACCGGCCGCGCCGCGGTGCTGGATGCGGTCCGCCACCTGCTCGCCACCCATCCCGCGCTGGCCGGTAAGGAGCAGATCGGGCTGCCCTACGTGACCCGCTGCTCGCGCACCGGCCTGCCCGGGTGACCGCAGCGGCGGGTCAGGACGGCGCGGTAGGCGGGACGCTGGCCAGGAAACGCTCGATGTCCGCTGCCTCGGCCGCGAGGGCTGCCCGTTCCGGCTCGCTGAGCGGCCCGGTCTCCGCCAGCATGACCTTGCCGCGCGTGATGCCCCAGATCGCGGTTGCCTGGCCACGGACCAGCGCGAACGGGCGGAACAGGCCGTTCGCGGTGATGATGGGGCCGCCCGGTGCCAGGAACAGGTCACGGGAAGCCCACCCGAGCAGCAACGGGTCGAAGGCGCCCAGCAGGCGCAGCACCGGCACCGGGTGTGCCCGGTCCTGGCCGGCGAGGCTGGCCAGGCCGTCGTCGCGGTCGGCGAGGTCCCGGCTGATCGCTGCCAGCCCCTGCCGGGCGTCGCGCAGCGCCAGCCCGGCCCATTTCGCCAGGTCCCGGTCGTCAGCCGGGCCGTGCCCGGCCAGGTAGCGGCGCGCCAGCAGGCCCAGCGCCACCTCCCGCTCCAGCGGCGGTGGCGGCGCGCCCAGCCAGTCACTGACCAGGACGAACGCCTGCTCCTGGCCGTGCATCGGGCCGCGCACGATCAGCCCCCGCCAGGTGGCAAGCGCCAGCAGGTGAACCATGGCCTGCCCCTGCGTGCGGACACCCGCGGCGGCCACCCGGGCGGTGAGCTGGGCTCTGGTGAGCGGCCCGTCGGCCAGGCAGCGGTGAATCACCCCGACGCCGCGTTCGGCGTCCCCGGGCGGAACGCCCTCCTGGGCGAGCCGCCGTGTGTTCCCGGTGAGCAGCTGCGGGGTGGTCAGCTGATGCACCCACCAGTAGTCCTCCGCCGCCACCAGGTGCAGGGTGCCCCGGTTGAGCCAGCTGACCACGTGCGATCGTTCGGCTGTGAGTGCCCGGTCCACGTCCGCCGCCAGCAGGCCGGCCGAACGTGCCCGGATGGCCAGCCGGGCCCCCCGCGGATCTTGCGCCTGCACGGCGAGCAGCCGCCCGGTGACCCCGGCGACGCTGCTCGCAGGCGGCCCCGTGAGCAGCTGTGCCCGCAGACGTTGCGCGGCCAGGGGCAGCTGCACCTGCGTCATCAGGGACACCTGCGTCCCAGGGCCGGGCCGGGCGGGGAAGTCATGGCCCGATCCTGCCACCACCCTCAGACAGCTGACCGCCCGGCGGCCGGGCGCGGGCGCGCGCGCCTTACCCGGAGCCGAGCTGCGAGGACCGGAGCTTGCCGGCGATGCTCATGGCCCAGGCGTCGATCTCCTGCCAGTTGCGGTGATCACCGAACCGGCCGCCGAAGGCGCGCAGGAAGACCCGGCCACTGAAACCCCAGTGACCAGGCAGGATGACGCCCGCGAAAGCGTGGTGATCCTGCGGGCCGACCTCGTCCTCGACCGCGGTGACCGCGCGCGGGACCTTCATCATGTTCCGCATCCACCGGGCTACCCGGGGCGGGAACGCGCTGCTCTGCTCGCCGATCGTGGAGACGCTGAACAGCCATACCGGGTGCCTGGCGAGCGTGGCCCGGTTGCTGCTGAGGAACGCCCCGCCCGCGGGCAGCCAGTCACCGCCGTGGATGGCGCTGCCGATCACGAACGCGTCGTAACCGGTCAGCACCGGCACGTCTGCTACCGGGTGAGCCTGCGCGGCCACTCCCTGCTCACCGAGCCGGGCAGCTATCCGCTCGGCTATCTCCCTGGTGGAACCGTGTTCACTCGCGTGCGCCACCAGCACGACCATCGCTTACCCCCCCCGGGTTCGCTCTGGTGCGATATACCCCGCCCAGCCGGTCAGGCACCCGGCATGTCCCGCTGACCCGGCCGCTGGCCAGCAGGCCGGCTCAGCGGGCGGCGAGCCCCTGCAGCAGCTCATCCACGACCTGCTCCGGGTATCCCGGCGGGATGGCCTGCTGTTCGTATCTGCCGCGGACCAGCACGGCCCCGATCAGCATGAACAGCGCCGCCTCGACGTCCAGATCCGGCCTGAGCTCCCCGCTGGCCACACCCCGGCGCAGGACCCCCCGGACCACCTCGCGGCGCGGCTCGACCACCGTTTCCACATAACGGGCCATCAGCCGCGGGTACTTGGCCCCCTCCCCCAGCAGCAGCGCGAACTCCCGCGCGCGGCGCGGGTCGGCGGTTTCCTGGCACATCGCGTCGAGCAGGGCGACCAGGTCGTCCCGGACCGAATGGCCGCCCGGCTCCGGCAGTGGCGCCTTCAGCGCCGCGATCGCATCCAGCAGCAGGTCTTCCTTGCCCGGCCAGCGCCGGTAGATGGTGGCCTTGCCCACGCCCGCCCTGGCCGCGACCCGCTCAATGCACAGGCCCTCCGGGCCCGATTCGGCGAACAGGCTCAGTGCCGCCTCGATGATGGCCTGGTCGGCCCGTTCGCTGCGGGGCCGCCCTGGGCGGCGGGTGGCCGCCGCCCCGGGCGCGCCGGTAGTCACCTCGGCGGGGTGCATCTGCCTATCCCTCCACTTGCGCGCCCGCCATCACCGGGGCAGCTGGCCTCGCCTCCCCGGCCGGGCTGCCCGGGCGGCTGCGGCCGGGCATCCAGATCAGCACGACCAGCACACCGAGCAGGGTGATCGCCGCTGAGATGAGGGTGGTGATGTGCATGGCGTGCACGAACGCGGAGTCGGCGAAACCGGCCAGGTTCCGCCCGGCCGGGCCGAGCCGGGCCGCCACCGTCTGGGTGGCCGCGATCGACGCGGTCGCCGGCCCCCTGGCCTGGGCGGGCAGCGCGGTCAGGTGCGGGCTCAGCTGCCCGCGGTAGGCCTGGGCCAGGATCGAGCCGAGGATGGCGACCCCGAGCGCGCCGGAGACCTGGCGGGCGGTGTTGGTCAGCGCGGAGCCGCCGCCGGCCTTCTCCCTGGGCACCACCGACATGACCGCGTCCGTGGCGGGCGGCATGACGCTGCCCATCCCGGCACCCTGGACGAAGAAGAGCACGCCGAGCACCCAGATCGGGGTGCTGACGCCGAGCATCTGATAGCCGACCAGCGCCCCCGTGATCACCAGCAGGCCCGTGGCCGCCACCGTCTTGGCGCCGAACCGGCTGACCAGGGCGGCGCTGCGCGGCGCCAGCAGCAACTGGCCGGCCGCGAACGGCAGCGACAGTAGCCCAGCCTGAAGTGCGCTGTAGCCGCGCACGCTCTGCAAATAGAAGCTGAGGAAGAAGAGGGCGCCCATCATGCCGAAGAACACCAGCGCCAGCGCGCCAACCGCCGATGACAGCCGGGGATCGCGGAACAGCCGCACATCCAGCGACGGGTGCTTGTGCCTGCTCTCGTACCAGGCGAAGAAGGCGAGCACGGCCAGCCCGCCGGCCGCCGGGCCGAGCACATCGGGGTGCACCCAGGAGCCCTTGTCACCGCCCTGGATGATCCCGTAGACGAGCAGTACCAGGCCGGCGATGGAGGCCAGCACGCCGACGTAGTCGATCCGGCCCGGGTCCGGGTTCTTCGACTCGGGCACGAGCAGCCTGACCGCGGCCGCCCCGGCGGCGGTGAACGGCACGTTGATCAGGAATACCGAGCCCCACCAGAAGTGGGCCAGCAGCAGACCGCCCACGATGGGGCCGATCGCCACCCCGATGCCCACCGCCATGGCCCAGATGCCGATGGCGCGGGCCCGCTCGCCCGGGTCGAACACGTTCGTGATGATGGAGAGCGTCTGCGGCATCACCGCCGCGGCTCCCAGGCCCATCGCCGCCCGCGCCCAGATGAGCTGATCCGGGCTGTGGGCGTAGGCGGTCAGGAGTGAGAACAAGCCGAAGGCCGCCAGCCCCGCGATCAGCATCCGCCTGCGGCCGATGCGGTCGCCGATCACACCGAAGGTGAACAGCAGCCCGGCGAATACCAGGGTGTAGGAGTTGATCCCCCATTCCAGCTGGCTCTGGCTCGCGCCGAGCCCGGCGGTGGGTGAGGCGATGGTCTTGAGCGCCACGTTCAGGACTGTGTTGTCCAGCACGATGGCCATCAGGCTGGTGATGAGGACGGCGAGGATGACCCACCGCCGGCGGTGGACCGTGTCCGCGGTCCCGGCGAGACCGGTCTGGGGGAAAGCACTGCGCGATCGCATGATGTCCTTCGGGTCACAGGGATGGTCAGCGCCACTTCCGGCGTTATGCCCGTATCTCCCGGGACGGCCGGTGGGCCGCCCCGGGATGCCATCGATACGGAACCGCCCCGTATCGCAAAACATTCCCGCCGGGGACGTGCGGCACTGTCGCCCAAGCCGCTCGCGTGCGATGATCTAGACGTCCGGGGACGCCACTGCGGCGCCACGAGACGTGGAGGAACCCAGATGACCGCTCAGCCCAGCGATTCAGGCGCGGCCGCGACCAGCAAGCGGACCGCAGAACCCCTCTACGGTGGTAGCGCCAGCCGGCGTGTCACCGTCCGTGATCTGGCCGCCGCTAAGGCACGCGGTGAGAAGTGGCCCATGCTCACCGCCTACGACGCGCTCACCGCGCGGGTCTTCGACGATGCCGGCATCCCGGTCCTGCTGNNCGCGCGATGGTCATCGCCGACCTGCCGTTCGGCTCCTACCAGGCCTCACCGGCGGACGCACTCGCTGCCGCCACCCGGTTCCTCAAGGAGGCGGGCGCGCACGGTGTCAAGCTCGAGGGCGGCCAGCGGATAGCTCCCCAGGTCGAGGAACTGGTCGCGGCTGGCATCCCGGTGATGGCGCACCTCGGGCTGACCCCGCAGTCGGTGAACGTCTTCGGCGGGTACCGGGTCCAGGGCCGGGGCGAGGCGGGCGACCGTCTGCTGCACGACGCCAAGGTGCTGGAGGCCGCTGGCGCGTTCTCGGTGGTGCTCGAATGCGTGCCCGCCGAACTGGCCGCCCGGGTCACCGAGGCGGTGAACATCCCGACGATCGGGATCGGCGCCGGAGCCGCCTGCGACGCGCAGGTGCTGGTCTGGCAGGACATGGCAGGCCTGTCGCCGCGCACCGCCAGGTTCGTCAAGCGCTATGCCGACGTCGCGGCCGTCCTCGGGGACGCTGCCCGGTCGTTCGCCGAAGAGGTCGTGGCCGGCCAGTTCCCCGCCGAGGAGCACGCCTACCACTAGGGCGCCCGGGCCACCGGGGCGCCCCGGGCCACGAAGGCGCCCCGGGCACCGGCCGGGTGTCCGTCAGCCAGCTGGCGAGGTCGGCGATCACCGCCGGGTCCATGTGCTGGGCCGGCTCGTACTCCGCTGGCGCCGACGGGCCGGCGCCGGGGAAGAACAGGTGGTTGCCGGGCTCGTAGACGCGGATCGTCACGTCCTGGCGGCCGGCCAGGCCCGCCTTCCATCCGGCGGGGTCGTCGGCGACGGTGACCTGGAAGTCACGGCCGCCCTGGAGGATGAGCATGGGCTTGCCCAGTGCCGCGGCGGCTGCCGGCGGGCCTCCCCCGGCAGCAGGGTGGTCCCGGGGATGCGCCGCTTCCGGCCCGGCCCAGGGCCGGTCAGATGTCGGTGATGCGCAGGCCGGCGTGGGCCTTGTAGCGGCGGTTGATCGACACCAGGTTGGCGGTGAGCGCCTCGACCTGGCGGCAGTTGCGCAGCCGGCCGGCGTAGACGCCACGCATCCCGGGGATGCGTGCCGCGAGCGCCTGAACCAGGTCAGTCGCCTGCCTGTCATCCCCGAGCACCACCACGTCCAGGTCGATCGCGGCGACTTCGGGGTCGAGCAGCAGCACTGCCGACACGTGATGGAACGCGCCCACCACCACCGAATCCGGCAGCACAGCGGCTGCCTGCTCGGCTGCGCTGCCCTCGGGCACCGGCAGCGGGTAGGCGCCGCGTTGGTCGAAGCCGAGCGGGTTCACACAGTCGATGACGACCTTTCCGGCGAGCGGGCCGGCCAGCGCGGCGAGCAGTTCCCGGTGGCCCTCCCACGGCACGGCCACGATCACCACGTCCGCGGCACGCGCCGCGTCCGCGTTCGCCATGCCCCGGATCCCTGGCTCGCCGCCGAGGCCTGCCGCCGCCGCGACGGCACGCTGCGCGCTGCGGGAACCGATGATGACCGGGTTGCCCGCGGCGGCCAGCCGCCGGGCCAGGCCCCGGCCCTGGTCACCGGTGCCGCCCAGGACCCCCACCACCAGACCGGCGACATCGGAGTCAGTAAGAGTCGGTACGTCCTGCTCAGCCATGCCCCGATCCTGCCAGACCCGGCTGGCCGCATGGCACGATGGAGGGATGAACGCTGAGCAGGTAGCCGCCCTGCGGCTGCTGCTCGCACCGACCGGGTGGCTGGAACGGGCCTCGGCGTTCGCGCGGGCGCTGCGCCGCTCGTCGCGCACCCCCGGCGGGCTGCTCGTGATCGGCACCCCCGAGCTGGAACCCTGGCATCTGGCCGCGCATCTGGATGAGGAGAGCCGGCTGGCGGGCATTCCCGAGCTCACCCCGACCCTGGTGCGCTGGTCCCCACCGGTGGACGCGCCGCCGCATCTGCGGATCGGCCTGGAACGGCTCACTGCGGTCGGGCGCGGGGAATCGCTCCTGGTGGTCACCCCGCAAGCCGCTCCTGACCCGCTGCTGGAACGGGTGCACGATGCCCGCAAAGGCGGCGCCACCATCCTCGCCCTGGATCGCGGTGACCGACAGCTCGACGAAATGGCCCACGAGGCTCTCGTGGTCGAGCCGGAAGCGGCCCCGCTGTCATTCGACGCGGCCCAGCACCTGGTCAGCGCCGCGGCGGGGGAACGGCTGGAGCAGGAAAAGGGATTCCGTGCCCGGCTCGCCCGGCTGCTGGACGCCGTGAGCGGCCCCGCGTCCCCCTGACCCCGGCCCACCGCGATACGTTGGCCGTCGTGACCACCCAGATCGAAAAGGCCGAACGATTCCTCGCCCTGCATCAGGGACCGGAGCCGCTGCTGTTGCCCAACCCATGGGATATCGGCTCCGCGAAGCTGCTCGCCTCGCTCGGCTTCTCCGCGCTTGCCTCCACCAGCGGCGGGTTCGCCGCGACCCTGGGCCGGCCGGACGGGCACGTGACCCGCGGCGAAGCGCTGACGCATGCTTCGAACCTTGTCGAGGCGACGAACCTGCCCGTTTCCGCCGACCTGGAGAACTGCTTCGCGGACGACCCGGAGACGGTGGCCGAGACGGTAGCGCTCGCGATCGAAGCGGGCCTGACGGGCTGTTCCCTCGAGGACTTCACCCGCGACGAGGACAAGCCGATCTACGACCTGCCGCTGGCGGCGGCACGGGTCGCCGCGGCGGCCGAGGCGGCGGCGACCGGCCCGGTCCGCCTGGTGCTCACCGCCCGGGCCGAGAACTACCTGTACGGCCGGACGGACCTGGCGGACACGATCGCCCGCCTGCAGGCCTATCAGGAGGCGGGGGCTGACGTGCTCTACGCGCCCGGCCTGACCCGGCTGGAGGACATCCGCCAGGTCGTGAGCTCGGTTGACCGGCCGGTGAACGTCCTGGCCCTGCGCGGCGGGCCGCCTATCGCCGAGCTGGCAGCGGCCGGGGTGCGCCGTGTCTCGGTCGGCGCGGGTTTCGCATTCGCCGCACTGGGGGCGGTGGTGGAGGCAGCCACAGAACTGCGTGAACAGGGCACGTACGGCTTCCTGGAGCGGGCTGCCGCCGGCCGCGCCGC